>NZ_DATGTI010000001.1:0-6226 GCF_035301925.1 Lentibacillus sp.
ATATGGCTCCTTATCTGGCACGTCAATGGCAACGCCACATGTAGCTGGAGTATTAGGCTTGATACGTTCAGCTGACCCTAATATATCGGTTACCGACGCTAGATCAATATTAAATAATACAGCACAATATGCTGGGCCTGCCCTTCAATATGGTCATGGGATTGTTGATGCTTTTGCAGCCTTACAAGCAATAAGAGGAGCCGTAACTACTGATCTAACGCCATAACAGTAAGGAAAAACTCACTACTTGGACCATAACACAGATAACATTAGGAACTTATACGATTAAAGATCTAACGCTATTAAATATGAATCAAATTTAGACACGACCTCGATTCGGATGAGTTGGTAAGGCGGTCACTTAATGAAACCGATTATATGAACTTAACAAAACATAGGTGAAGAAAACGGCATGTGTTTTCTTCACCTTATATCTTTCTAGTTCTATGATAGTGCAGTTGACAACACTACTTAGTAAATAAATGAAAGAAATAAGTGATATCTTCAATTGCTCATTTTATCCATAGAATTCTTTCAGCATATTCCTATAATGAATGTAAACTCCTGATTGAAACAAAGAACTTTTTAACACAGTAATGGTAGAAATTAAACATCTTTGGTAAAAATTTTTTGCAAAAGGCTATTGGATAGGTCTTTGTTCACCCTATATATCTATTATATTTCCCATTAAATTTTGATTTATTATATTCGATGTTTTATTCCTCGAAATCGTCCGAAATCAAAATGATATATGATTGCGTACGATCTAATGGCCTAAATCGTAACACGTAATCATCAATGTCCTCCGGAATTTCATACTCTACAATTGCATGGACATGCCCACTACCAATAATTTCTCGCTCTCTTTCCCAGTTTTCACTGTCAATTATATTAACATCTGCATGTGTAAACTTTTCTCCTTCAGGTGTTAAAATGACAAGTGCATGTTGCAAATTTATACGACTATTCCAAAACTCATCTCTATTCTCATATTTAAATTCGACAGCAATTCTTTTCATCCCATCTGCTGGCTCTTGTTCACTTTCTATTTGTGTAACAACAAAATATTCAAAGCGATTCTCTTCTTCCTCTCCCGAATCGAACACCATAAAAACATTAGTCCCATATATTTCTTTAGTTCTATCTTTTTCATCTTGAACATCATCATCATTTGCATCATCATCTTCTCCAGAGTCTTTGGACTCCTTCTTTGCGATCGTTGGCGTCACATCACCTTCTGTTGGATTTGGGTCTTGTTTAGCTTGTTCCTCATAAGAAGCAATTGCCTCCTGTATAGAAGGTGCAATTTGAACCATCGTTCCTATAAAACTAATAATAATGATTGTTGCTCCTCCAATGACAACCCATTTCATCCGTTGTTCAGATCGTTTTCGTGTTTCATACGTTCCATCCATACTTTGATAAGGCATCATACGAACGGCACGTTCTGCCGGTAAAATAGACCCAAACCAACCGACAATAACTGGCACGATACCTGTCGCTAAAATAAAGCCTATTTCTTCAGTAGGAAATTGACCATATAACCCCCACATCATTAAAAAGGCAAAAGATAAGCCGATCACAGCGGCAAGAAGTCCACTACATATTCCTTCCAGCCATACGAGATAACGAACTGTTCGATTGCGCCATCCAGTTGCTTTAAGTACGGCAATTTCACTTTGCCGTTCGGCAATATTTTGCCACATAATTTCAGCAGCCGTTAATATCGCAATGATCAGAGCGACAATTAATGCCGTGTAATGAACAGGACCTACTTCTAATGCGACAAATTGACCAATCCACGTCGTATACATAATGCCTTGCAGGCGAAACGTAATGTATAAAAATAGGGCAAGTAATCCAGTTGGTAACGCAATCGCGATTACTGATAAAATACTACGCTTCCATTTCCCCATAAAGTGGTTAAACGCCATTGATATAAGTCCACGTGTTTTTAAAAGTCGAGCACTTGTCGATGTAATTTCACCCGTCCGCATTGCCTCATAAGGTGAAATATTCCGGGTTAACCAAGCGGGAATGACTGCTCCTAATGAATAAATCGCAAATCCACTAAAACCGGTTAAGAAAAATCGCATGAGTTCAATAGGCGTTCCACTAAAAGTAGAAATCAACCCAAGCATCGTCCACGAAATCATCGCGACAAAACAGCCAATGATCATCGACTCTATAAAGAGTAATTTGCTTACTTGACTCGGTCGCCAGCCAATTGATAAAAGAACCGCAAATTCATGTCGACGTGAAAACATCGATACAAGACTTGTCGCCCACACGTAAATAATCGCAACACCGATCACACTGGCAAGAACCCCTGTTAAACCAAGATTCGCTTCTCTAAATAGAGAAATGGCTGAACCAATATGGACCCAAGGCTGCTGGATCCATCCAATCGCTTCTTCGTCATTTAATGATGGGACATATGTTAATGTCAGTTGCGGGGATGAACCTAATGTAATATCTGTTATGAGGCCTGTAGCCTCCTCTATATCACTGGCCACTTTCTCTAAGGTGGCTTGGCTTTCTTCACCTAATTCAGAAACCCCTGCCACTTTAACCCGGATAGCTGAAATCGGCTCATCTCCAAGTATACTCTCAGCCGCCTCAATTGTCGTTAACATATCTGGAGGATTCGTTAAAAATCCATACGGATCATCAGTTGGTTTTAATGTCTTCGATGGATTAACCGGATTGAGTTGTGGGTCGAGCACTAAATCTGCTGAAGCTGGACGGTATGTTTCCATCGGCAGTTCATTAGCTGGGTCTTGTGAAATATCTAGTTTACTTGGGTTGTAAAATCCAATCCATTTTGGATGAACACGTGGCCAATCATCGGAATTAGTACCGAACCCTAATGGTTCACGAAATGTCTCTGTATTCAAATAAACAGAAAAGACATCTCCGTCGTTATAAACTTTATTTACTTCGTACGCAAATGGCCACCGCTCCATGTACGGACTTTCAACTGGACTATACTCTACCGGACTTGGACGAAATGGCATCCATTCTCCCCCGGCTTGAGGTAAGGCTTTATACTCGGATTCATAAGGCTCACCCGTTTCCATATCTACTCCGGCAATACTACTAAAAAAGATTTTAAAAAGTTCTTCACTTGTGTAAGAATACTGTTCCTTTAGATCTCCTGGAACTGTATCTAAATACTTTGCACCTCCTCTATCCTTCACCATTTCCATTGTTTCCTCGGCTTCTTCCTCGTTTCCAAATTGTACATCTAGTTCTTCTAAAGTAAAGTGTATATCCTGATCTACATATGCATGTGTACTTAAAATAGCTGGAAATTGGTGGACGTCTGAAACAGCGGAATATGAAACAGTATCATCCTCACTAAAGTAACGACTATTCCCGAGCGTAAGAATAGCTTCATCAAGACCGACAAGCTTTGCTTCTTGTTCTGGATCAATGCCGGCGAGTAAAAAAGAAGATGAAACATTTAATATAGGATCAGGTGAGCCAACCCCATATTCAGGCCCTTTATTCAAGTTACTCCAATATTTAACTGGAAAATACATATTCCATGGTTCGGAGATTTCTTTTATTCCGTTATTTGTCACCTTTTCTTGGACTAAACGGTAAAGCGCTGGCTCAGTAATATCGATTGTGTCAAGCTCGACTTCATAATCCCCATATCCAATCATCGCAATTGGAGCCGCTACTTCAACACCGGCAATCTCTTTAATTGTTTCATATTGTTCAATAGAAATACCGCCACTCATCCCACTTAAATAATTAGGTTCAAGTAAATTTTTATCTTCCGTTACACTACGTGAACCTTCCGGGCGAACGACAATATCATAGGAAGCCGTCCAGCGCTGTTCGAGTGTATCGACAATCGTTCCTTTATTCACATCAGAAATACCAACCAAATACGTTAGTCCGATACTAACAATAAGCGCACCAATGATTAATAAGATAAACCGCTCTTTCCTTCGCCACCAATTTTGCCAAATAAAGCGTATCATAAACATGCACCTGCTCTAGTTAAAGTGGCAATTAAACGATCTTTAACAACCTTATTACCAACTGCTCTATTCACAAAAGCGCAGACCATTTTAACTATTTCCCCCTTTTATTTGATCATTACTTTTGACTATAAGTTAAAGCAAGCCATGATATCATCCAAAAACAACCGTTAAACCTTCTCTTTAAAATACCCCCCGCTGATTCCAGACATCGGTGACATATGCATGGCCATTCGTGCTGGTAAAATCGATCCGATCACTGCAATTAAAATAGGGATAATGCCGATCGCTCCAATGACCAAAAAGTCATTGAGTGGAATGTCTCTATAAATCTCCCTTATCATCGCTATCCCACATAACAGCCCGATGACTGCCGCTGAAACTTCCATCCAAATTCCTTCCATCAGAATAAGAATCCCGATCTTTCCATGACGCCATCCAACAGCCTTTAATATAGCCATTTCTCGTTGACGTTCGACAATGTTTTGCCACATGATTTCACCTGTTGTTAAAATAGCAATCAGAAGCGCGGTGATCACTGCGATATAGTGAACTGGACCAACCTCTACGATGAGATGATGACCGAGCAATGTTGTTTCCATTGTTCCTTGAAGGCGCATCGTAATAAATAAAAATAAGGCGAGTAAGCTAGTCGGTAAGGCAATAGCCATCATTGACAGCAAATTTCTTTGCCATTTCCCTGTAAAATGAGTCCATGCCATTGAGATTATTCCACGTGTTGGAATCAAGTGATTTTTCTTTCGTCTTAGTTCACCTGTGCGCATCGCTTCATAAGGCCGAATATTTCGTACAATCAAGGCAGGTATCGTTGCCCCAAGAACATAGATGGTAAATCCAAATAAACCAGTAAGAATCGTCCTAACTGGAGAAATAGGTACGGTTCCAAACAGGTCAATAAGCCCTAGGATCGTCCATGCGATGAGTGCAACAAAAATTCCAATAAGTGTACATTCCATAAGTAAGAGACGGCTTAATTGGCTTGGACGCCAACCAATTGCTAGTAATGTTGCAAAATCATGTTTTCTGGCTAACATTGATACGTGTGTTGATGAAAAAACATATACGATGGCTACAATTATGACACTTGAGATCAATCCAACTAATCCCAAGTTACTCTCACGAAACATTGAAATAGCTGCGCCAATATCTACCCAAGACTGCTCAACCCAACCGATATCTTCTTCCCCATTTAATCCCGGTACAAATGTTAAAGCACGCTGTGGTGAGGAACCTAATGTAATATCAGTCATAAGCCCTGTTTCATCTTCAATCTGTTTAGCTACTTTTTCAATTAAACGCTGACTGCCTTCAGACAGTTCAGAAACCCCTGATACTTTGATTCGGATAGCTGAGATTGGGTCTCCATCCATTATTTCTTCGGCAGCGTCAATGGTTGTTAGTATATTTGGAGGATGTGTTAGAAATCGTGTAGGTTCTCCCATCGTTTGTACCATGACAGGTGTGTCCAAAATCGTTCCATCCGTATCTACAACTAATTGGGCTTTCGGTGGTTTGTATGTTTCCATGGGAACTTCAGAAAGGGGATCTTGCTCCATATCTAGTTGACTCGGATCATAAGTACCAATATGATAAGGTCCAAATTTTATCCCTTCCTCATGAGGTATGACTTTAAAAGGTCGATGCGTCCAAAGCGACTGCCCAGATAACGTATAGTTTTTTTCCTCATGCGGTATAATGTCATATGCAAATGGCCACTTTTTTTCATCGGGACTTTCGCCTACATCATATTGTAAAGCACTAGGGTAAGACTCCATAACTGGCGGCCAAGAGCGCGGCATGTCAGAGACAATGGGAAAATCCTCCTTAAAATAAACGCTTTTATCATCCACCTGATCAGAAATATTATCTAACCAAAATTGATATAATTCTTTATTCGACACGGAAAATGTAGTCGTTTCATGAGCTTCTAGCTGATCTAAATATGCTGAACCTTCTTCTATTACTTTTTCATTCACAACGTCCATAGAATGAGGTAATGTTAATTGTTCAATGGTATAATAAGCGTCTCGATCATGATAGGACTCGCTATTTATAATGACTGGAAAGATAAGTCGACCACCTACCCATTCTATCCGTTCATGGTCCGAAAAATAGCGACTCCCATCTTCATTTAAAGTTGCTTGATCAAGTCCAACGAGCTTAGCCTCTTGCTCTGGATCGACTCCAGCCAGTAGTAATCTTATAAGTGA
>NZ_DATGTI010000002.1:0-8327 GCF_035301925.1 Lentibacillus sp.
CTACTGCTTGTTCATCCGTCGCTTCCCCTGCTATAACGCCAACTTTCGGTGTCAAAGGGAAGCCTTTCCCCGTTCTGTTCATTTCCTGGGGTTTTGGGTTAACTGCAGAATTTTCTCCATCTGCTGCTGATACATTGCTCAATCCATTTAAAGCTGGAAGACCCAACAATAAAATGAAAGCCAGCACCAGTGCCTTTCTCCAATGATACAAAATAACGCCTCCTCTGATTATTATTTGCTGATAACTCTATTTAATATTTCGCTATCAACCAAAAAATAGACATAGCGATACAACCAAAGGAATTCAGAAGGCCCTTTCAATTTATCACTATGCCTAATCGCATCAGTCACATATGATATATTTTGAATTATTAAATAAATGGTAACATTAGTATAACTGAATATGAACATGAGAAAAGAACTATTTCTATGAAAAGAAAAACAGGTATCTTATCCTATATCCTTTGTAAATCCGAGAGTGTAAACAACCCATCGGGAGGAGCACAACGAGCGATTGCAGAGGGCATCTTTATTGTTGAATAAGTAACTGAATTTATTAACGGTATCCATCTTTATATTAAATTTAATTAGCTTCTACTGAACATCCGCATCTGGACATACCAATTTCATGAAAATGAACCAAAAGCACTCCCTATTTATCAGCTAAATAGAGAGTGCCTTGAATTCATATCTCAAGCTTAGGATACTTCTCTTTCTTCCTTCGCTTTTTTTTGAAAGCGCTTTGTTTCATAAATGATGACACCCGACAATCCAAGCAAACCTATAAGGTTAGGAGCTGCCATCAGACCGTTTAAGACGTCTGCCAGCGTCCAGATAACGTCAAGTGACGCTGTTGCGCCAACAAAAATGAACAGGACAAATACGGTACGATAAGCTTTAACGGCAGCAGGGTTCTTGAATAAGTACTGGAAACATTTTTCGCCATAGTAGCCCCATCCCAAAATGGTGGATGTTGCAAAGAACAACAGGCCGAATGTTACTAAGTACGGTCCTGCACCGCCGAGCATTGTTCCGAAAGCGGAAGCCGTAAGCACCCCGGCATCGATGGATGAATCCTGCCAATCGCCAGACATCACAATGGTAATTCCGGTAATGGAACAAACAATAAAAGTATCAATTAAAACCTGCGTCATGGAGACCAGTGCCTGTCTGCCCGGCAAGTCAGTTTTAGCCGCAGCTGCTGCAATCGGGGCAGATCCCAAACCAGCTTCATTGGAAAATAATCCGCGTGCTATACCAAATCGTATGACAGCACCGACGGTTCCACCTGCAGCGGCTTTACCTGAAAATGCGTATGTAAAAATAGTTCCCAGCGCTTCAGGTACAAGATTAATATTCATGATCATAACAATTAAACCGGCAAGAATATAAAATGCAGCCATAATCGGAACAAAGAATGCTGTTACACGACCAATCCATTTAATGCCGCCAAGGATAACCATTCCTGCAAAAATGACAAGTACGATACCTGTCAGCCAAAAGGGGACGGAAAATGTACTGTTCATTAAATCAGCAACAGCTTTTGCCTGTGTCCCATTGCCAATGCCGAATGCAGCAAGGGCACCAAATATCGCGAATAATACACCAAGCCATTTCTGTTTTAATCCGTGTTCCAGATAATACATCGGACCCCCGGACATATTCCCCTCAGAGTCTTTCACACGATATTTTACAGCCAGAATTGCTTCTCCATACTTTGTTGCCATTCCAAAAAATCCGGCTACCCACATCCATAAAATAGCTCCAGGTCCACCAAGGACAACAGCAGTTGCGACACCAACAATATTACCTGTTCCAACTGTAGCAGCTGAAGCGGTCATGAGTGCCTGGAAATGAGAAATGTCCCCATCCGATTTTTTATCCTGATTAGGAGAAAAAGCTAGTTTTAAAGCGTAAGGCAATGAGCGAACCTGAAGGACACCAAGCCTGATGGTCAAATAAACTCCAGTGCCTACCAATAGAACAAGCAAAGGCACTCCCCAAACAATACCACTTAGCTGGCTTAAAAATTCTTCAATTTGCTTCATAAGTGTCTCCTCTCTATTAAAGTGATATTAAACAATTAAGCACAGTTCCCTCCTTTGTCGTTTCGACCCGTTTTTAACAGAATTTTGTCATACTAA
This sequence comes from Lentibacillus sp., assembly GCF_035301925.1. Taxonomy (GTDB): domain Bacteria; phylum Bacillota; class Bacilli; order Bacillales; family Amphibacillaceae; genus Lentibacillus. The sequence goes on from NZ_DATGTI010000002.1 coordinate 2,145, forward strand.
TCTGCTAATTATAAGTGAACCGAAAATTCTGTAATGTGTCAAGGATGAATTATATTTCTGAAAAACATCTGTATGGGTAAATAGGAAACAAAAAAGGGAGCAGTTATGACATTTGAAGCTGCTCTCCTGAAATATGTTCACCCTGAAAGCTCCCCTTATAATCGACAAGCCCGTCACCTGTAAACGGAAGACAATGCGTAAGACATGATGAAAGAATCCCTCAGCAGAAAATTGATGTGAAAAAGCCCTGTGTGTTTGACAGTCTATCCTCAGACATCCCTTAAAAAGATTTATTCAGGGATTTTTCATTTGTGAATCATCTCTCCTACTTTCTTTCTTCAATCATATCTCTTACCACATCAGGATTTGGACCGCCTGTCCGGTCTCTCCTATACACAAAATAATATGGATCGGTAATTTCCTTCCATTCTTTTTCGTTCAATGAAACATCTTCAAGCCATTTATTAATCACTTTTAGAGAGATTTCATATAGTTCTTTCCCATCCGCAGTTGCCTTTTTAGCAATCACACTTGCTTTGCGATGCGCTTTACGGAAAGAAATGCCGTGATCGCGTGTGAGGACATCAGCTAACTCAGTAATGGTGATCATATTTTCTTTAGCCTGCTGATAAGCGCGTTCTTTATTAAAGTCCATCGTCAGCACAACAGCATGCATCAGTTTCAATACACGAAGAGCTTTACGGAAACCCTTATATAGATGCGGCTGCAAATCGTCCTCTGTATCATTTATATCCCCATAAGGTGTGTTGTGGATCATATGAATAACTGCCATACCCTCCGATGCGGCACTGCTTGCGACGGCACGCGAGTGTTCGATGGATACCGGATTTCTTTTTTGCGGCATAATGCTGCTGATCTGAACATATGCATCGGATACCTTAATCAGGCCCACTTCTCTGGAAGCCATTCTGAGAAATTCCTGCAGCCAGCGTCCGATATTTGTCATCAGGCCGATCAGTGATTGTGCAGCTTCCGTAAGGTAATCACCTGCAGCGATGGCATCATAAGAATTCTCTATTAAACCGTCAAAACCCAGAAGTTCCACCATTCTTTCCCGGTTAATAGGGAAGCCGGAAGTCGTAATGGCAGCAGCTCCCATAGGTGATTTGTTCACAGTCTGATAAGCTCGTTTCAACCGGTTAATATCACGCTGTAAATTATCATAAATAGCCGCCAAATAGTGCCCGAACGTTGTCGGCTGGGCAGGCTGTGTATGAGTGTGAGCCGGCATAATCGATAACACATGATTTTCCGCTTGATACAAAATAGCTTCACAAAGTTTTTCAGCTTGTTTCACTGTCTCATTGAGATAATCCCTTAGTACAATCCGATACATCGCTTCTCCCATATCATTACGGCTCTTCGCGATATGCATCTTCCCCGCCAGTTCTTCGCCGATCAATTCACCTATACGGGATTCAACGAGAAAAAAGAGATCTTCATATGAAGGGGAGTATTCGATTTCGTCTTTATCCATTTTCTCGACTTTATACACAGCATCCAATATCTTATCTGCCTCTGCTATCTCAAGAATGCCCTGTTCGGCCAGCATTGTCGTGTGAGCCTTATGAATCATAAACATCGCACCAAATAAATGCTCTCGCTGGTCATAAAAAACCGGCTTAAGCAATTCTTCCATATACGTTTTCCCCGGGAATGACAACCCGTCTGTTTGCTCGAATGTTTCCCTGAGTGTATGCATCAAAACACCTCGACTTTTCTTAAGTTGAATCGTTCAATACTCCTGTTATAATGTATTTTCTGATTTGACACCGAAGAATCGATACGATATAAACATGACTATCGCAATCAAGCCGACCTGAATCATACCGAATGCAGCTGCCTGCCCGATATTGAACATCCGAAGCTGGTTCATAATTTCAATAGATATTGGCCGGTTATCTAATGTATACAAAAGTACGGAGGTAGGGAACTCCCCGACAGCCTGAACAAAAGCAAGCAATGTACCGCTTAGTACACCAGGCAAAATAATTGGAACAACGATCCGCCGGAATGTATAAAACCATTTTGCACCAAGATTTTGCGCCGCCTCTTCCAGTGAATCATCCATCTGCTCAAGCACAGCATTTGTCGAACGAACAACCAAAGGTATAAAGCGGATAAAATAGGCTAACGGCAAAATCCAGAATGTCCCGACCAGTACTTCCCCGAATGAGAACACGGATGGTTTGTTAAAAGCAAGAATCATGTTCATCCCTACGACTGTCGCAGGCAATGCCCATGGAATCATAACCAGTATATCCAACAGATTTTTTCCTATAAAACTCCGCTTAACAAGAGCATAGGAGGTAATCATTCCAAAAGTAAACACTCCAATACAGGCAAGCGTCGTCATAATCAGACTATTGCGTACCGGATCCCATATATTCGGATCTTCAAATAACAACCGGAAATTCTCAAAACTGAATGCTTGCGGATAAGTCTGCCATGTCCAGGCTCCCTCAGGTACAAGCGATAGAATAAGCAATGTTGCATGTGGCAGTAAAAGAATAATCATGGTTATGATACCAAGTGTGACCATAACCACTTTCAGGACAGGATTATTCACTTCACTTCGATGTGCCCCTATTCCTTTACTTGCCATACGATAGTCCTTTCGGCTTTGATACCAGCGCATGAACAGCAAAAATCCAATCGAGACCATGGATAAAATGACTGACTGTGTCGCTGCCATTTCTAGGTCTCCGTTCATTTTTGAAAAATAGATTTGCAGACTTAATACTCTGTAACCGCCTGCGAGTAGGAACGGCGCACTAAATGATGCCATAGATACCATGAACACCAAAAGTGATGCGGCAACAAGTCCCGGAGTAAGCAATGGGAAAGTCACCCTCCAGAAGACCTTAAACTTACTTGAACCAAGGTTATACGCTGCCTCTTCCAAAGATGGATCAATGTTGTTCAATGCTGATGATGCTGTCATATAAAAATATGGATACATCGTATAAGCATGAACAATTAAAATACCCGAGACACCGCCAATTTGAAACGGAACTTTAGATAAATTAAGCAAATCCTTTATGGCATTTGGTACAAGGCCAACTTCCCCATATAAGAACATAAATGCCATAACCCCCACTAGCGATGGAAGGACAATCGGCATAATAGCAATATTTGAGAAGAATTGCCGTCCCGGAAAATCGTATCTGTTAAAAATATAAGCAAGCGGAACACCAATTAACGCACTTAAAAGGACGGATAGAATGGAAATATACACGGAATGCCAAAGCGCTTCCAAGTTTGCAGCAGCCTTGGGACCGAAGAAATCAGTGTAATTCCCAATGGAAAATGCGCCATTCTGTTTAAAACTTTCAATCAGTGTTGAAATAGATGGATACAGAACATAACCTATCAGGATAAGCACAACCGGGTTAAGCAGATAAATTGTTTTTCTTTTTTCGGCATTCAACATTTATACGTCACCCTTTGATTCTGGAATAATCCTCACCTGTGATTCAGGAAGGTAAGCGTAAACCTCTGCTCCTTCTATCAAGTATGTACTTGGACCCCGGTTAAGTTCTGTCGCTTTTATTGTTGCATTCTCGTTGATATTAACAAAAGTATGCACAGATTCCCCGGTGAACTGCACAGACTCGACCGTCCCGGAAAAAACATTAATTCCTTCCATCGGCTTTTCATCAACTTTTACTGCCTCAGGGCGAACGGACATGTATAATTGATTGTCATCCTCATATGAAGCAATGTTTTCGTCTGAATTATTAACATGAATCGATTCATTCAAGTCGTTGCTTTTATAGATAAAGTTAGGTCCCTCTTCTTTATCTTTTTCCACTGGGAGTATATTGGTTTCCCCGATAAATTCTGCAACAAAATCATTTACAGGTTGATTATAAATTTCTGTCGGTGTGCCCACCTGCTGGCACTCACCCACATTAAATACAGCAATTCTGTCACTCATCGTCAACGCTTCCACCTGATCATGTGTAACATAAATCGTTGTAATATCATACTCCCGCTGTAGTCGCAGAATCTCTGTCCGCATTTCATCTCTTAATCTAGCATCGAGATTACTTAGCGGTTCATCCAGCAGAAGGATATCCGGTTCAATGACCAGGGCTCGGGCCAAAGCAACCCTTTGCTGCTGACCTCCGCTCAATTGGCTGACCTGCCGATCGATGAATTGTTCAAGACGCACTTTTTTCAGGACATCTTCCACTTTTTGTTTAACAACATGTTTCTTCAGTTTTCTTACTTTCAGTCCGAACGCAATATTTTCAAAGACAGTCATGTGGGGAAATAAGGCATAGTTTTGAAAAACCATGCCTGTATTTCTTTTTTCCGGTGAAACGGACGTCATATCACGATCGTTAAATTTCACTTTTCCTATAGTGGGAAAATAGAACCCTGCAATCATTCGTAAAGTAGTTGTTTTTCCACACCCGCTTGGTCCGAGAAAGGTGAAGAATTCCCCTTCATTGATTACCAAATCTAATCCTTTGACGGCTGTTACATCACCAAATTGTTTCGTTATTTCTGATAGATTCACTGTTGACATGAAAACAACTCCTCTGCTCCAATAAGCCTGACTTACTGATTACCCTTTATCACTTTTGTCTTTTTCAGTATTCTTAATCTTGTTATCCCAATACTCCATCCATTTTCCTGATTTCTCCTGGAACAACTTCCAATCAATGTCCATCGGATTAATTTCAGTTTCCGTAATCCATTCAGGCAAATCTTCTATGTCATTTCTGGTTGGAATGCGGTAATAAGTTTCCGCGAGTATCTTCGCTGCTTCCGGTGTATTCACAAATTCATAGAATGCTTCAGCAGCTTTTGGATTCTGAGCATTTTTAATGATTGCAATTCCCTCAGTCAGTACTGGCGTGCCGCTTTCCGGAATGACATAGTCAAACGGGTAGCCTTTTTCTTTAGCGAGCATAACCGTATCCGGCATATTCCAGACAGACAGTGAGCCCGCACCTTTTGCTACTTGGTTGTACATGATCTCAGGATTTGCTGCGTATTCTTTTGTATTTTCATCCAATTTCTGCAGCCATTCATAACCTTTTTGCGGATCTTCTGTATCCTTATAAGTTCTGTAAATCATTGATGAGTAAATCGTTCTCATTGTTCCTGAAGCAAGTGGATAGCGTATGATAATTTCATCTTTCCATTTTGGATCCAGTAGATCATCCCAATCCTTTGGTGCCTCTTCTTCAGAAATCTCTTTTGTATTGTACATGATTACTTCCGGGGTAATAGACGTACCAGACCACATCCAATCTTCATCATGGTACATATCATCAAGCGCATCTGCATAGGAAGGCTTATATTCCGCCAGCAGCCCTTCTTCTTTCGCCTGATCAAAGTTCACCTGTGGAGCTCCCCACCAAACGTCTGCCTGCGGATTATTTTTTTCGGAACGGACACGGTCAAGGATTTCCTGGGATCCCATGTCCAAGAATTCCATATCAACGTCATATTCCTGCTCGAATCGCTTCTCAAAATCACTTAATATGTCCTTGCCATGCGGCGAGTAAACAACTACCTTGTCTTCCAGATCTTCACCTGATCCTTCTCCCGTTCCTTCGTCTTCAGCACTATTGCTCTCACCTTCATCTCCACCTGCCATACAGCCGGCAAGAATTAAACTAAGAATAACAGTAAAACATAACAGCCAAATTTTTTTCAATTTAAATTAACCCCTTCCCTTTTAGATCTTAAATAGTCCTTCATACTCATTAAAAAATAGTGCTGCTCCCCCGATAACACCCGCTTCTTTACCAAATGATGTCCGTACAACTTTACATTGCTGTGGAGCGTATCGCCTCATGACCTCCATTACTTTTTTATGAATTATGGAAAATGATCCGCTGACACCACCTCCTAAAATAATTAATTCCGGATCGAATAATGACACATAATTTGTGATTCCAACAGCCAGATTTTCCAGTGCTTCTCCAACAATTTCAACAGCATCTTCATGACCTTCAGCATACAGCTCAAACGCTTTCCTGGATGTTATATTCCTCTGAAAGCGCTCAGACATTTGCAGGCTGATGGCCGAACCGCCTGCAACACTTTCCAGAAAACCGTAGCCTTTATGAACAGGGTGATAGTTTTTCGCCAACTTTTTATCGGTTATAAGATAACCAATTTCACCCGCACCATAATTTG
>NZ_DATGTI010000003.1:0-12368 GCF_035301925.1 Lentibacillus sp.
AGGACTACCATACCCTAATTATAAGGTTTTTTTATGGCTTTTAATAGTGAAAATTACCATCATTCATAATCTTGACACAATATTTATTGCTTGACTTTTACTTGAAAATTTTATGCAACGCTAGTGGGATTATTGCAACTATTGCGCTATTCTTTTTCAGGCCCCAGGTATTCGATGTGAAACAAGCATGGTGGATCATTTCGGTTTTTTTATTTCTAATTATCTATATACATCGAATCCTCGATTTTATAAACACGAGATATATGTTGAATGGCGGCTTTATACAGTTTAAAACAGGGAGTCTGCAAACAACAATGTTTGTTTCAAAACGAAAGAAAGTAATTGAAGTGGAAGTATCCCGCAGTAGATTGCAGAAACAATTGGGACTGTCAACCATCAATATGGTAAATCGCTCCAAACCAGTCCATCACACAACGATTAAAGATGTACCAGAATTGATGGCAGATGCCTATCGTACATGGTATATCAAACGCACAGAAGATATTGAAATTGAAAAAACCAGTATTTAAACAATAAATGAAGGGGGCAAGTTATCATGATTCATATATTAAAACGGGAATTCATTGATGCATTTAAAAGTGTACGCTCTATTTTGATTCTATTATTTATAACTTTTGTATCGTACCAGTCAGCTAAATTTTTTGATGAAAATCAGGACATGATTAATCAATTTATTGGAGAAAGCGGAAATGAAGTCGGCTCAGTCTATACAGCGGCCATTGCATTCATCGTGTTGATCTTTGGGTTCTTATTTGTATTTGCCATTTCTCATGATTTGATCAACAGGGAAATAGAGATGAAAACCATAAGATTGCTTGTGACTAAGACATCGAGACTTCAAATTGTGCTGGGAAAGTTCTTGGGGATTCTATTATTCTGGGTTGTAACTATATCTATTTCTTTCGCTATAATATCCTTGATAACGGGTTCCTGGTTCCCTAAAGACTACTTTCAAACCATAATCTTTTTATTTTACATTATAAGCTTAGTGCTTTTAATTTCTACCGTCATACCAAAAACGAAATTAACGATGTTTCTAGGAATCTTCTTAGGAATTGTGTTGCCAATTATCGGATTAGCAGCAGCTTTCTCAGATAAGTGGTATTTCATTCCATTTAAATATTTATTGCCATATAAATATTTTGATGGCTCCGTTGGCATGATGTTCATCCCCTTGGCCATTGGTATTGGTTATATTTCATTAAGCATATTTTTTATAAATAGAAAGGATTTTTAAAATATGGAAATGATTAAAGTAAATCAACTAACGAAAAAGTATGGAGCAACAAAAGTTCTAAAGGGAATCAATTTAATCATTTATCAAGGTGAAGTGTTCGGGTTTGTGGGACATAATGGAGCCGGTAAATCAACCTTAATCCATATACTCACAGATATTGTGAACAAGAGTGGTGGCTCTTTTGAAATGTTGGGCATTTCGGATAATCATGTTAATCAGACAAAAAAGCGAATTGGAGTAATGCCTGATATTACAAACCTGTATGAAAACATGAAAGGAATTGACTTTTTACGATATATGGGAGACCTGGCAGGTGATAATTACAGTAAAAAATATTACATATCCCTTATGAAAGATGTAGGATTAGAGGGAGCGGAAAAGAAGAAAATCAAATCTTATTCATTTGGTATGAAAAAGAAAATCAGTATCGCACAGGCATTATTGGGCAACCCGGAAATCATTATTCTTGATGAACCAACGTCCGGCCTTGACCCTGAATCAGCCATAGAAATCCGCAAATTGGTAACAAATCTGCAGAAAAGTGGCAAGACAATCTTCTTGACATCCCATAATTTGGATGAAATTGAGAAAATTAGTGACAGAGTAGGAATTTTAAGCGAAGGCGTTATTAAAAAAATGGGAACGCCCCGTGAATTAAAGACAGAAACCAAAGAAGATATTGGCTTATTAATTCGAACAAAGCCTGTGCTCACAGCAGCTAATATCTCAAAAGTTTCTGAAGCTCTAGACATGAACGTTTCATTTGTAGATACACAAAAGGACTATACGTTTTTGAATGTTACTTCTGAGGATGACATTCCCAAACTGTCTAAGGAAATAATGGAATCCGGCATTCTTCTGTATGAACTGAAGGTGGAGGAACGATCATTGGAAGAGGTGTTTATGAATACGTGAGGGTTAATTTTTCCCTTAAAAATGTAATACATCAATTCCGTTGCGAATGGTGGTTATTAAATGGAAAACAATAATAGGCAGATAATAGAAAAAGTGAAACAAGGAGATCAACATGCTTTTAGTGAGTTAATCGAACTCTACCAACATAAAGTTTACCGAATTTGTTTCCGACTGATCGGAAACCGCCATGAAGCAGAAGAACTTGCCCAAGAAGCTTTTTTGCGAGCTTATCAGAATATTAAGAGTCATGACAGCAATAAAAAATTTTCTTCCTGGTTGTTCCGCATTGCCACAAATTTAACAATTGATTGGTTGAAAAAGAAGAAACCGGATTATTATTTGGATGCGGAAGTGACTGGGGCAGAGGGTATGACAATGTATACCCGAATTCCTGCCAATAATAAATTACCGGAGGATCAAGTAATCGCACTGGAATTTCAGGATACTGTACATAAGGCAATTTTTCAGTTAGCACCAGAATATCGCTCGGCCATTGTATTGAAATATATGGAGGGTTTGTCACTGAGGGAGATGAGTGACATCATGCAGATTCCCATTGGCACGGTTAAAACAAGAATTCATCGTGGCCGTGAAATATTACGCAAGCATTTGAAACCTGTTCCATAATTGCGGGATCAGATGGGCTGACGAAGAATGACAATAAAGTCGATTCATTTAAATTTGGTTTTTATATGCTTAGTTCAGCAATCGCACCCTTAATGGAATAAAAGAAGCCATTAGGGAAGGAAAAAACAAACCTCTACCTGGTTAATTCCTTGGGTAGAGGTTTTAGTCTTGTCAACGATTTGTCAACATTGTCCACTAAAATTCAACGGATTATACATTTTTGTATATATGCTATTTATGTTTTTGTTATCTATAAGTGCATGTTCATGGAGTTTGTAAATAACATAGATAGGTCAATATTGATTATTATTGGTACAATTAATATTTGCAAGATACAAATGCAGTGGATAACTTATTATAATCTTGCAGAAGAACATTTTATCATGTTTTCGGTCTTTTTACCAGAAGAGGTTGTTCAAAAAATCCGTAAAAATGACACATCGAACAGAGGACCTTCTGCGAAATACGCCCACGTCCCGTGGCGGGCGCAGAAGTCACCACAAACAAGAGAAGCTCGTTGGCTTGTTTCCCCGCTTCTCACGTATCTAACTGATGCATTCCGCTGCTTGAAACGACGCCGCCTCGAACGCCTTGGTCCTTATTATTCTCCTTTTGAACACGCACTAGAAGCAAATTTCCTTGAAATAATTTATAAACCACTTGCTTTTTTGTCTGGAAAGGAGTATAGTGGGGTATAGCAAATGAAATTGATATTCGAAATACTTTACGATCTCTTTAACAAGTGGTGTAAAAGTATTTATGGTTCAATTGCTTTGCACATATTTGTATAAGGAGGTCGTTTATAATGATGACTGGAACAGTTAAATGGTTCAACGCTGAAAAAGGCTTTGGTTTCATTGAGCGCGAAGAGGGAGATGACGTATTCGTTCACTTCTCAGCAATCAATGCAGAAGGCTTCAAAACACTTGAAGATAATCAGAAAGTTGAATTTGAAATCGTCGAAGGCAACCGCGGACCACAGGCTGCTAACGTAACGGCTCTATAATTGCTTAAGATGAAAAAAGGTTTATCTCATTTGTGAGGTAAGCCTTTTTTGTTTAGGATATCATTAGTGAACCGTTTAAAATGGAATGGAGGGGTTTCATGCAGGATGCGTTCGATTGGCATCAGGAAGCGCAATCGCAGTGGGACAATCGTGCTGAATTCTGGAGTGCCCGGAGCATGGATATGTGGGACAATGGGAGTCGAAAAGCGATTGTGCCGTTCATCCAAAGCCATCTGAACAAAGGAAGCAGCATTCTCGATGTAGGCTGCGGTGACGGATACGGCTCCTATAAGCTGCATCAATCGGGCTTTCATGTGACTGGAGTGGATATTTCCGGTGAAATGATCAGGCGTGCAAGCGAAAAACCGGGTCAGGCAGTGATTTCCTTCTTACAGGGAGATATCATCAATCTGCCAATCGACGATAACAGTCAAGACAGCATCATGGCAATTAACGTCATTGAATGGACTGAATCCCCCGAAAAGGCATTAAAGGAGCTTGGACGGGTGCTGAAAAAAGGCGGTCTGCTTTTCACCGGAATTCTTGGACCGACAGCAGGACCAAGAATGAACAGCTACCCGAGGCTTCATGAGGAAAAAGCCATATGCCATACGATCATGCCATGGGAATTCCAGCAGCTCGCTTCAGAAAATAACTTTATGTATGCTGACGGATTTGGCGTATATAAACAAGACGTTAAAGAACGCCACTATAAAGACCTGCCATTGGATCTTCAACAGGCACTGACATTCATGTGGGTTTTTATGCTGCGAAAGGCGGGTGAATGAAATGGGCAAAAAGGAAATCGAGCAAAAGGTAATTGAAAGCTATCAGCAGGACGAAAAAATGATGATCCTCGTTTATGCCCAGTGGTGTATCAATCACGATATTGACCCAGTAGCATTATATGAACGGGCATATCCCGGCCAAAGGGACAACCAGGCATTGAAGGAAGCAATGGAGCTGACGGTTTCCAAACAGGAATCAGAGGATATCCCCGATCTTACAGTGCTTAACATTCTTCAGCTGTTTGGCAATGATGACTTGGCGTTTGTTGTCCAGGAGAAAGTCGATGCTAAAAAAAGAAACCACGATGATTGATTTGTGAACTTACTGATAAAAGTGCAAAAGTTGCTGATAAAATCGTAAAAGATACTGATAGAAGAGCCAAACGTACTGATAGAACCTCAAAACTGTCAATAAAATGGTCGTACCACGTGCAAAAAATTACGTAGGCAAGGGAGCAGACGATTGATGGATTGGCACATAAAAACATTTCATGAACTGACGAATGATGACCTATACGCACTCATGAAGCTTCGGGTGGATATTTTCGTTGTGGAACAGGATTGTCCATATCCCGAGCTGGATGGTTATGACCAACAAGCTGTTCATTATTTTTCAAAAATCGATCATGACATTGCTGCAAATGTACGGATTTTGCCGAGGAATACCAAATTTGCAGAACCGTCCATTGGCAGGGTCGCGGTCGCTGAAAAATTCCGTGGACACGGTTATGGACGTGAAATCATGCAAAAAGCCATTGATTATATTGCCAATCAATGGCATGAGCGGGAGATTAAAATTGAGGCCCAGGAACATTTGAAGCAATTTTACTCCGAACTTGGTTTCCGGCAAAACTCCGAGCCTTACCTTGACGACGGGATTCCACACATTGACATGATCTGGAAGCGAAATTAAAGTATCATTCATTATCATTGTCACATAGTATGGTTAGCGATTCATTTTAGAAAATGGAGGCTGACAGCTATGATTACAAATGATCAGCTTAAACAATGCAAGCATGCACTGCTCGAGCGGCAAAGTGAATTAATCAGTCAGGTGCAGGACCATTTTGGAACCTCGCTTGAAATAACGAAACAATCAATGGATGAGTTATCCAATTATGATAATCACCCCGGCGATATGGGAACAGAAATGTTTGAGCGCGAGAAGGATATCGCGCTGAATGAACACGCGGAAAAAGAACTGCAGGATATTAACGCAGCGCTGCATGCGATTGCGGATGGTACGTACGGTATATGCAGTGAGTGCGGGAAAGATATACCATTCGAGCGGCTGGAGGCTATTCCGACAGCAGATCGTTGTTTTGAACATGCTGAAGATAATATTGCTAAAGTTGATCGGCCGGTGGAAGAAGGCGTTTTTAGCCCGAATATCAATCCTAATGAGAGAACAGATGAAGAGCAAACGGGTTACGATGCGGAAGATGCCTGGCAGGAAGTGAGCCGGTATGGCACGTCCGAATCGTCATCAGATTTTTATGGCGACCGTGACAATTATGATGAAATGTATCCGAACAGTGATGAGAACGTCGGAAGCGTTACCGATGAGGAAAGCTTTTTAGCAGCTGATCGGGAGGGAAATTTCACAGGTGTCACGCCGAATCATGACAAATATGAGGAATAGGCGGCTAACTGTCCCTAAATGTCCAATTTTGTTCAACTAACATTTAATGGGAAAAGCGCCCATTGAATGAAGTTTAACTTTATCCTCCTTTTTGGACACGCAGTTATAGTAAGTACTGCCGCCAATTTTGTGAATTTGAAACATTTAGCACCCCGAGTACGTATAACATCGTAAGGAGATGATATAAATGAAAGAAACGCGTGGCTGCATCAAGTGCGGCAGTACAGATGCTGAGCAAAAAGAAGTCGCTGTGACCGGGACAGGCCTATCCAAAATGTTTGATGTGCAAAACAACCAATTTATCGTTGTTTCATGCAAAAACTGCGGATACTCGGAATTTTATAATAAGCAAAGCTCAGCAGGCAGCAACATATTTGATTTCTTTTTTGGTTAAAAAAATCTCCCATATGAGGAGATTTTTTTAAAATCCGCGGAACATCGTATCCATCATGTTCCCAAGGATTGAACTCAGAAACGATTGTGTGAAAAAGGCAAATGCTAATATGACGATAATGTACAGCCCAAGCAATACATAAATCCGGTCAAACCCATCTGTCTTCTGTTCCAGTAAAATGAAGGTAGGAGCCAGTAGCAGCAATCCAAGAATACTGATCAGAATAAGGATTCCAGCGAGCGCTGACAGTTCAATCAATGACAAAATCAATCCCGCAGCATATAAGAGACCAAATGGCATTAAATAAGCGCCATATTTGGCTATGATACCCGGGAATGTGACTGCCTGTGCAGATAATTTTGCACCGGCAAACGTCAGCCCCGCAATCAGAAATTCCAATAGGGCAATGGTGACCAATGGCAGAATGAAGCTGTCAATGAACGACACATTGCTAAAAAATCCTGCCGGGATGGCATTGAGTACAAAATGATAGCTTACCGACAGCAATAAAGCAAATAAAATAATAGCGACAACGCCTGATATTGAGTCTGAGCGGTTTGCCTTTTTAGCTTCACTTGGCGTTTTAACGAGTGTGATAAAAAAATGTCCGAAATCGATAGCACTATTTTTTAGCTTTTCCATTAGTTCATTGGACGAATTTGTCGTTTCATAGTCCTGTTCAGAATAGCCGGTTGCAGAAGCTTCATCGCCTGACTTTACATTTTCTTGCTCCTGGATGAGCTGCGCACCACAATTGGTGCAGAATTTGCCTTCCTCTGAGTACTGACCACATGAAGGACATTGCATACTATCACTTCCTTTCCAAAACGTTAATTAAAGTATAACGGTTATTGATATATTTTGCATGCCGGGAGGATATCTTAATATATGTGTGTATCCAGAACCTGACCGCTGACGACCGATCGCTGAACACAACAAAAAAACCTGCAGCTAAATGCAGGTTTTTTGCAGGGGGCGTTGTTTATGACTACTGTTGTTCTTGCTCGCGTTCAACGAGCTCCAGTGATACGGTCTGTGCCTCGCCGTTCCGATAAACTTCAAGTTCGACTGTTTCGCCGATTTCTGCTTCATTGTACAGATATTGACGTAAATCTATCAGCGAGGTGATTTCATTGCCATTGATTTTTGTGATGACATCAAATTGCTGCAAGTTTGCACTGGCTGCAGGTGATCCTGTTTCAACCTGTGCTATGACCATGCCGCCTTCAACATCTTCCGGCAGCTGAATCTGGTTGCGGTATTGTGGCGGAACCTGATTAATGGAAGCTGTACTGATACCAATGTATGGCCGTGCGACACTGCCCTCTGTTTCCAGCTGCTCAATGATTGGCATGGCAGTGTCAATCGGTATGGCAAATCCAATGCCTTCTACAGCGGTCTGGGCTATTTTCATCGAGTTGATGCCAATAACTTTGCCGTCAGAATTGACAAGCGCACCACCGCTGTTACCCGGGTTGATAGCTGCGTCGGTCTGGATGACTTCCGTTACCCAATCAGGCTGGCCATCACCGTTTGTATCCATATTCACGGAACGATCCAAACCACTGACGATTCCTCTTGTCAAGGTGTTCGCAAATTCCATCCCAAGCGGATTACCGATCGCAACGACTGTTTCACCGACTTTCAGATCATCGGAGGTCCCTAAATTGGCAACGGTATCTATTTTGGAACCATCAACCTTCAGGACGGCTAAGTCACTCAGCTGATCGGAGCCCAGAACTTCTGCCTGAATCCGTTCATCATTATTGAGAGCAACTTCCACCTCCTGAGCACCGTCGACAACGTGATGGTTGGTGACCACATAAGCACTGCCGTCTTCTTTTTTGTAAATGATCCCTGATCCTGTTCCAGATTCCTGACTGGGCTCCCAGATATTTGTCTGCTGCATCCGGGTAATCCCAACAACTGCGTCAGCTGCTTCATCCATACTTGTGGCAACATCAGCATTATCCGTGGCAATGGTTTCTGTAACCTCAGGTGATTCCGATGCTTGATCATGATCGTTTGATCCATCATCAGAAGTGGTGCTGCCATCATTGTTTGGTATAATATTTGATGTAAATAACAGTATGACGATAATGGCTGAGATAAATCCGCCGGCCAGTGCGCTTAGAAAATGACCGGATTTTTTCTGCTTTGGTTTTTCGTTCTTGTTCACACTTGTATGCTGCCTTGCCGTTTGGGCGATACCGCTATCAGTTTCCGATTCTGTATTCTGGTCTGTCTCATTTTCCGTGTATTGCCAGTTATCGTTATTCATATTTTCATTGTCATGTTGACGATCATTATTGTAATCCATGAAGAATTCACCTCTTTACGTTATGATGATTACAGATTTCATTATAGCCATAACGTTTGGTAGTATTTTGGTATGATTATGGCAAAAGTGTGTAAATGACATCTTAATGGCGGTTGTTCAAAAAGTCTGATAAAAATGACACGTCGATTAGGGGAACTTCTTTTTGAACACCCACTAAGAATGATATTCCCATTTTTTAAAAAAGACAATCATAACAAACTGAATTTTGGAGGAACCTGTCTATGAATCATCATATTGGTGTTGTGGAAGACGATGCAAATATTCAAAGTATTGTTTCGGCGTATTTAAAAAAAGAAGGTTTTCATGTAACTGTTATGGAATCCGCTGAGAAGGCCTGGGAACTCTGGGAAACCCAGCCGCCGGACATGTGGATACTTGACATTATGCTTCCCGGAATGGATGGCTATGAATTTTGCAAAAAAATTCGGCAGGAAAGCGATGTTCCGATCATTATCATTTCAGCGAAAGACGATGAAGTTGACAAAATTCTCGGGCTTGAATTGGGCGGAGACGATTATTTGACCAAACCATTCAGCCCCCGGGAATTGATGGCACGGGTCAAACGTGTCTTCAAGCGGACCAGCCAATCAGCACAGGATAATCATACACCACACGATAGAATCAAAGCAGGCAATCTGCTCATTCACGAGAATGATCGCCGGATTTTCTGGAATGGTCATGAACAGGATATGACGACAAAGGAATTTGATATCCTTCTGCTCCTTGCCAGGAATAAGAACCGGGCATTTTCACGGGAGGAATTGCTTATCAAAATTTGGGGCGAAGATTATTTTGGCAGTGATCGTGCCGTTGACGACCTGGTTAAGCGGCTTCGTAAAAAATTGCCCGAGATACCATTGGAGACGGTATGGGGTTATGGTTATCGGCTGCGCGGTGAAGAGGCATAACGATGAAACTGCAATCACAGTTAAATTTGGCCTTCACTGCCCTGCTGCTGGTTATTCTGGCTGTAACGGGTTATGTCATTTATTCCATGATACTTGGGATGCTGATCGACAATGAAAAAACGGAGTTGCAGCAAAAAGGCGAATTACTTGTTGAGGTACTGAATGAACAATACAGTCCACAGGGGAGTGTACAGGATTTAAGTGATTTTTTGAACGACCAGAACCTGCATCTTTTCCTGTATGACCGCAGTAAGAATCAGATTTTGATGTCTACCATGCCTCAGCAGTACGTGGAAGGATTTTCAGCCAATCAATATTTTGCGGACAACCAGGAGGATTTATGGGAAGCGGGAAACAGTAAATTTGTCACATCACGCATTCTGATTTATCCGGAGCAAACCGGACTGGAACTGATTTTGCTGACCCCATTAACGGATTTGCAAATGGTGCAGCAGAATTTTTTTAGACGGCTGATACTTGTGTTCGTCATCGGAACCATGGCAGCTGTTGCACTCAGTTATCTGCTGACCAATAAATTGGTGACGCCGCTGACAAAATTGAAAAAACAGCTGAAAAAAATCGAAAAACGTCAATTCGACCAAATCGAACGCGTGAAAGCAACAGGTGAAATCAAAGAGGTCGAACAAAGTGTGTATGATATGGCAACAGAGCTTAATCGTTACATGAAATCGCAGCAGGCATTTTTCCAGAACGCCAGTCACGAATTGAAAACACCGCTCATGACGATACAAGGCTATGCGGAAGGAATCCGGGATCATGTTTTTGATGCGGACGATCAGGAAAAAGGCCTTGAGATGATGGTGACAGAGGTCAACCGACTGAAAAAAATTATTAATGAAATGATATTGCTTGCCAAACTTGATAGCGAGCAAACGGAATATCAGCCTGAACAGATTGATGCAAATGAACTGATTGAACAGGTCCTGGATCGGGCATTGCCGTTGGTCAGTGAAAAAGGGATCGAGCTGAATCATACCGTGGATCAAAATGGTGTCTTTTACGCTGATCAGGAAAAATTGTTGCGTGCCTTGTTGAATATTACCTTTAATGCGATCCGTCATGCCCATTCGCGCGTTGCGATTACCGTCAGTCATCAAACAATCATGATTGAAGATGATGGGGAAGGTATATCGGAAGACCTCATGCCACATATATTCCACCGATTCGTAAAAGGTAAGACTGGTGAAACGGGCCTTGGCCTTGCGATCGCCCGGGCCATTATTGAACAGTCCGGCGGGAAAATTATGGTGCGGGACTCGGAACTTGGTGGGGCGAAATTTGTGATAGTTTTCTCTGTGTGATATAATAGGATGGTTTGAGTCATCCTGTAACAATAGAGGAGCGTACGTTTATGCAATTACGAAACGATATCCGCAACATTGCGATTATCGCTCACGTTGATCATGGCAAGACGACACTTGTTGATCAGATGCTGAAATATTCGGGGACTTTCCGCGAACATGAACAAGTGGATGAACGTGCCATGGACACGAACGATATTGAGCGTGAACGCGGCATTACCATTTTGTCGAAAAACACGGCAATCAAATATAAGGACACAGCGATTAATATTCTTGATACACCAGGCCATGCCGACTTTGGCGGTGAAGTGGAGCGCATTATGAAAATGGTTGATGGTGTCCTCTTGGTCGTTGATGCATATGAAGGCTGTATGCCACAGACACGATTTGTTTTGAAAAAGGCACTTGAGCAAAAATTGACACCGATTGTTGTATTAAATAAAATCGACCGTCCGAACGCCCGGCCGAACGATGTGATTGATGAAGTATTGGATTTGTTTATTGAACTTGGGGCAGATGATGACCAGTTGGAATTTCCGGTCATTTATGCCTCTGCTTTGAATGGGACATCAGGTGATGAACCCGATGAACAGGCGGAAACGATGGATCCGGTGTTCACGACGATATTAGACCATATACCCGCACCGGCGGACACGTCAGATGAGCCCCTGCAGTTCCAGGTAACGCTTCTGGATTACAATGATTATGTGGGACGGATTGGTATCGGACGTGTTGTCCGGGGAACCATCAGTGTCGGGCAGCTGGTTGTTGTTCTGAAAAAAGACGGTTCGCAAAAATCGTTCCGCATCAGCAAACTGTTTGGATTTATTGGCCTGAAGCGGGTGGAAATCCAGGAAGCAAAAGCTGGTGATATCGTGGCGATTGCAGGCATGGACGATATTAATGTCGGCGAGACAATCTGCCCGCAGGATCATCCTGAAGGCCTGCCATGGCTCCGTATTGACGAGCCAACACTGCAAATGACATTTTTGACAAACAACAGCCCGTTTGCTGGACGGGAAGGCAGCCATATTACATCCAGACAAATTGAAGAGCGCCTGATGAAACAGCTCGAAACCGATGTCAGTCTGCGTGTCGAACCAACCGATTCCCCTGATGCCTGGACTGTTTCAGGGCGCGGGGAGCTGCATCTTTCTATTTTAATTG
>NZ_DATGTI010000004.1:0-82640 GCF_035301925.1 Lentibacillus sp.
TCTTCGCGTCATCAACAGCTTCAGGCACAACCTCCACACCATAAACCTTTTTAGCTTCCTGTGCCATAAACAGCGATATCGTGCCAATGCCGCAATAGGCATCAACCACGGTATCATGGCTGCTGATCCGCGCATATTCCACGGCTTTATCATAGAGTTTTTTTGTTTGCGGCGGATTGACCTGATAAAAGGAACGGGCGGAAATGGCGAATTTAATATCGCCAATTTTATCGTAAATATAATCTTCGCCATATATCGCTTTTGACGTTTTGCCCCAAATCGAATTCGTTTTCCGGTCATTAACATTATGAACTATCGATTTGATATGCGGGTAAGTTTGAATCAGTTCCTTGACCAGCTCTTCCTGATGCGGCAAATCGGGTGTCCGCGTAATAATGACAATCATCGTATCCTTTGTCACCTCACCCGTTCGAATTACAATATGCCTTAACACACCGGTATCGTTCGCTTCATCATAAGCTGGAATCCCCAAGCGATCTGCTATCCGGCGTACTGCTTCCACCATGCGGTCATTGACTTCATCCTGAATATTGCACGTTTCCATTCCTTCAATAATCCGGTGACTGCGCTTTTGATAAAAACCGGTGATCAGCTCGCCGTCATCCTTTTCCCCGACAGGCATCTGCACTTTATTGCGGTAGCGCCACGGATCATCCATCCGAATGATCGGGTGGACCGGCACATGTTCCAAATGGCCGATTTTCCGCAATGCATTTTTGACCTGCACCTGTTTCATATCCAGCTGCATGTTGTAGCTCATATGCTGCAGCTGGCACCCGCCACATGTATAGAAGACATCACACGGGGGTTCGACACGTTCAGGGCTTGATTTGGTTACATTGAGCAATTTGCCGAAACCGAAATTTTTCTTAACCTTGACAACCTTTACTTCGCCTTCTTCCCCCGGCAATGCATAAGGGACAAATAACGGGTAGCCATTGATTTTCCCGACACCGTTCCCCTCATGGGTCAGGTCTTCGAATTGTAGTTTGACGGTCTGATTCTTTTTCACTGGTGCTGCTTGTTTTGCCATTTGTATCTTCCTTTTCGTGCATATGTGATGTTTATCTTATCATATTCACTATATAAAATAAAAAGACTGCCATCGAAAGCAGTCTTCCCGATTATCCTTTTTCGTCTTTTACAATAAACTCCTCCGGTACGTAGAATTCAATATGCCGCGGTAGGTTTGTAAATTCCCCTGGCAGCAGTCCGCCGTATTCGCCATCGATATTCAGCTGCATCTTTTCATCAGCTTCAACGCTAATATGTTTAGCTTGCGTATAGATGATGCGTTTATCTTCAAGATGGGCGCCTCTTAAAGCAAGACCCGCGATGCGGACAAACTCAGCCAGATTCATTTTCTTTAAAATCAACAAGTCAAAATAGCCGTCATCGAGGCGCGCGTCAGGTGCCAGTTTTTCAAAACCGCCAACTGAATTGGTATTGGATACGAGAAATAGCATAATATCTTCATCCACAATGGTTCCATCATATTCAATCCGTGTCCGTATCGGCTTCAAGGATGGGAGCATTTCAATTCCCTTGACGTAATAAGCCAAATGCCCAAGAACTGTCTTCAGCTTGCTTGGCACATCATATGTCAGCTCCGTCAGCTTGCCGCCCCCGGCGATATTCATAAAATAGTGATCATTCACACGTCCGATATCCAAAAGCATTGACCGACCTTCCAGTATAACGTCGACTGCTTTTTCAATATCACGGGGGATGTTTAATGCCCTGGCAAAATCATTGGTCGTGCCCGTCGGAATAATACCAAGCTTCGGACGGTGTTCCTGCTCTGCCAATCCGTTGATAACCTCACTGATTGTTCCGTCGCCGCCTGCAGCTACTACAAGGTCAAAGTCGCGTTCAACAGCAGTTTTGGCCGCTTCGATGGCATCACCTTCACCTGTTGTGGCATGTGCCGACGTCTCAAAACCGGCAACTTCAAACCGTTCCAGTACATTCGGCAATTCCTTTTTAAATGCTTCCCGTCCGGATGTCGGGTTATAAATAATGCGGGCTCTTTCCATATCCTTCTCTCCCCCAACACACAAATCAGTTTTTACACCTGACGTCTATCATAGCGCTTTTCATTCCAATTGAAAAGTCATTAGCTACGGGACAGAGGATCAGGTCTCGCGTCTCACTTATCTAAAATGATGGACTACTGCGATAACTGCAGTAGTCCGGAAATGTCTTTTATAGTCTTTTCATTCCTGTACGCCACGCTGCTTATCAAGCGTTTTCGCTTTAACGTCTGGTATTTATCCGACTTACCTTTTATCAATTTCGGCTTGCAAAATCTTATTGACCATTGGCGGATTAGCCTGTCCTTTAGTCGCTTTCATAACCTGGCCGACCAGATATTTGATGGCACGGTCCTTACCGTTTTTATAGTCGATAATCGATTGCTCATTTTCGTCCAGCACTTTTGTGATAATGTCAGTGAGCTGGCCTTCGTCGGAAATTTGCACAAGTCCTTTTTCCTTAACGATTTTTTCCGGATCACCGCCGTTTTCCGCCAGTTCGGCAAAAACTTTCTTGGCGATTTTGGACGAAATTGTGCCGTCCTCAATCAGCTTGATCATTTTCGCCAGTGCTTCCGGTGTCAGAGCCAGTTCGCTCAGCTCTTTGTAATGCTTGTTCATGTACGCGGAAACGTCGCCCATCAGCCAGTTGGACACCTGTTTGATGTCGCCGCCATTTTCAATCGCTTCTTCAAAGAAGTCAGCCATTTCCTTGGAACCGGTCAAAATACCTGCGTCGTATTCCGGCAGCCCCAATTCATCGATATAACGCTGTTTGCGGGCATCGGGCAATTCCGGAATCTGGCTGCGAATCCGTTCTTTCCATTCATCATCAATGTAAAGCGGTACAAGATCTGGCTCTGGGAAGTAACGATAATCGTCGGAACCTTCTTTAACACGCATCAGAATTGTTTCTTTCGTTTTTTCATCAAAACGGCGAGTTTCCGGCAAAATTTCGCCGCCTGACAACAGTACTTTTTCCTGACGCTTCTCTTCAAATTCCAAACCTTTCTGTACAAAGGAGAAGGAGTTCAAGTTTTTCAGCTCCGTTTTGACACCGAATGCCTCCTGCCCAATCGGCCGGATAGACAAGTTGGCGTCACACCGAAGTGAGCCTTCTTCCATCTTACAATCGGAAACACCGGTATATTGAATGATGTTTTTCAGTTTTTCCAGATAAGCGTACGCCTCTTCCGGTGAGCGTATATCCGGTTCAGAGACAATTTCGATGAGCGGTGTACCCTGGCGGTTAAAGTCAACGAGCGAATGACCGTCATCCTGGTGGGTCAATTTACCAGCGTCTTCCTCAAGATGCAGCCGTGTAATCCCGATTCGTTTTTTCTCACCGTTCACGTTAATCTCAATCCAGCCATTTTCACCGATTGGTTGATCGAACTGGGAAATCTGATAGGCTTTCGGGTTGTCAGGGTAAAAGTAATTTTTGCGGTCAAATTTCGTATCTGTCGCAATGTCGCAGTTTAAGGCCATAGCAGCTTTCATGGCAAAATTAACCGCTTCTTCATTTAATACCGGTAAAACCCCCGGATAGGCGAGATCGATCGGATTAACGTTCGAGTTTGGTTCATCGCCAAAAGCGTTGGGGCTTGGGCTGAAAATTTTCGAATTTGTCTTCAGTTCAACGTGTACTTCGAGTCCGATAATGGTTTCAAAGTTCATGATTCGGCACCTCCCAACTGAGGCTTTTTCAGATGATGGCCCGTTGCCTGCTCATACGCGTGTGCTGTCTGATAGACTGTTCCTTCGTCAAAAGCTCTTCCAATGATTTGCAGGCCGATCGGCAGTCCGTCTTCCGAAAAACCGCACGGCACTGAAATCCCCGGAAGTCCCGCCAGATTGACCGGTATGGTCAGGATATCATCGGTATACATCGTCAATGGATCGTCAATTTTTTCCCCGACTTTAAATGCGGGTGTCGGTGCAGTCGGTCCGATGACAACATCATACTCGTTTAAAATCTTATCAAAGTCATTTTTGATCAGTGTCCGTACTTTTTGTGCCTTTATATAATAGGCGTCATAATAACCGGAGCTTAATGCAAACGTCCCGAGCATAATCCGGCGTTTCACTTCATCACCGAAGCCCTCGCTCCGTGAATAGGTAAACATATCCATCATATTTTCCGCTTTATCGGAACGCACCCCGTAACGGATGCCGTCAAAACGGGCAAGATTGGCGGATGCCTCGGACGATGCCAGCAAATAATACGCTGCGACGGCATATTTGGAATGCGTTAGTGAAACTTCTTCCCACTCAGCTCCAAGCTGCTCATAAACTTTTAATGCGTTCAGAACCGCTTCTTTCACTTCCGGACTGACACCTTCTGAGAGGTATTCTTTCGGAACGGCAATCTTCATTCCTTTGACATCGCCTGTCAGCTTGTCCGTATAGGCAGGGACATCAACATCAGCACTGGTTGAATCCATTTTGTCATGACCGGCAATCACTTCAAGCACACGTGCATTGTCTTCAACATTCCGAGTGATCGGGCCGATTTGGTCAAGGGAGGAAGCAAACGCGACAAGCCCAAAACGTGACACGCGGCCATACGTTGGCTTCATGCCGACAACGCCACAAAATGAGGCCGGCTGTCGGATTGACCCGCCTGTATCAGAACCAAGGGAAAACAGTACCTCACCGGCTGCAACAGACGCGGCTGATCCACCGCTGGAACCGCCTGGCACATAGTCCAAATTCCATGGGTTGCGGGTAGGTGTATAACTGGAATTTTCTGTTGATGAGCCCATGGCAAATTCATCCATGTTCAGCTTACCAACCGTCACCGTTTTTTCCGTAATCAGTTTTTCAACAGCGGTTGCATTGTATAACGGATCGTCAAAGTTTTTCAGAAATTGGCTACCGCATGTCGTCCGCAAGCCTTTCGTGACAATATTGTCTTTTATGCCGTTCGGAATCGCAAATAGTCGGGCATTTTCATCAGGAGCGGCATCCAGCTGTTTTGCCTGGCTGCGGGCATTTTCTTCATCAAGTGTCAAGAATGCCTGAACCTGTTCATCCACTTCATTGATCCGGTCATATGAAGCATCAACCAGGTCTTCAGCCGATATTTCTTTTTTATGTAACATATCTTCCAATTGTTTGATGCTATGGTCAAATAGTGACATCTATTTCACTCCTTACTCCAGAATTGACGGCACGCGGAAGTACCCATCCTGTTTATCCGGTGCATTTTTCAGCGCTTCTTCTTTAGAAATCCATTCTTTCGGCTCGTCCTTGCGCAAAACATTTTTCAAATCCAGGACATGTGTCGTCGGTTCCACGTTCTCCGTATCCAGTTCATTTAATTGTTCGGCGTATTCGATAATCGAACTCAGCTGATCTGTAAACATATCGGCTTCTTCTTCGGTAATGGCAAGCCGTGCCAAATTGGCAACGTGTTTGACGTCATCTTTTGAAATATCAGCCATGGCAGACACCTCCAAAATATTATATTTGAACTTGCCCTCTTATTTTTATAATTATATTTAATTAAAAGCATTATCAATATAATTCGATTTAATCAAAGACACTATTGATAATAGCAGAAAATGCCGTCATTGAGCAAATAAAGCGAAACTGCATTCAGCGGGGGCGTTTTTTGCCCATTGATAAAGCGGAACAAAGGCTAAAAACGCCACGTCCTGTGGCAACGCCTTTGTGACCTGCGTCCTGCAGGCCCGAGCAGAATCGGGCATTTATGGACAGTTATCTCCGGTTTTTTGGGCATTAGTTTCCATTACATGCGGGATAAGCAGAAAAACCACTTTCCTCTTTACAATAGGGAAAGTGGCTTGGATCCAATGAACATCAATACGCGTTCATTTTATCCATGGCCTGATCATATTCCGCTTCCACCTCGGCTTTTGGTTTTTCCATCTGACTGACGACAATAGCAACAATCAGGTTAAGCAGGAAGCCGGGCACGATTTCATACAAATCGAAAATACCACCGGACAGGAAGCCGCCCCAGATAATAACTGTAACAGCACCAGCGAGAATACCGGCAAATGCCCCATTACGGGTGAATCCCTTCCAGAACAGGGCCAATAAAATTGTCGGACCGAAAGCGGCACCAAATCCTGCCCAGGCGTAGCTTACCAGTTCTAGTACGGTGCTTTCCGGATTCATGGCGATAATCGCGGCAATCAATGCAATGATAAGCGTGGCAATCCGGCCAACCCATACCAGTTCTTTTTCGCCTGCTTCCTTTTTGAAAAGGGCTTTATAAAAGTCTTCTGCCACAGCTGATGACGATACAAGCAGCTGGGAGTCAATTGTACTCATAATCGCCGAAAGAATCCCAGCCAGCAGGATACCGGCAATCACCGGATGGAATAACAGCTGGGAAAAGGCAATAAAAATCTTTTCCGGATCTTCTAGCATCTGAACACCATTATCCATAATGACCGAAATACCAAATTCACCTAAAACACTCACATCCTGTGTACTGATGAACGCCAGCCCGATAAAACCGGTGAAAATGGCACCATACAACCCTAGAATCATCCAGGTTGTGCCAATAAACCGTGCTTTCGGAACATCTTTTGGCGACCTTAATGCCATAAAACGTACAATGATGTGCGGCTGACCAAAATAACCAAGACCCCAGGCCAGTGATGAAATAATCGCCAGCACCCCGACACCTTCAATCATATTCAAATGACCTGGATTAATTTCTCCGACAGCCTGGACTGCAGCGTTCCATCCGCCCATTTCATTAAGTGCGACTATCGGCACAACAATCAACGCCAGAAACATGAGCGAACCCTGCAGAAAGTCCGTCCAGGCTACCGCCAGGAAACCGCCCAGCAGCGTGTATGATACGACAACAATGGTTCCGATCCATAAGGCTGCCTGATACTCAAGTCCAAATGATGCCTCAAACAGTTTTGCACCAGCTACCATTCCCGATGACGTGTAAAATGTAAAAAACAATAAAATAACAAGTGCAGAAATAACCCGAAGTATGTGGGAGTTATCTTTGAAACGATTTTCCAAAAAGTCCGGAATGGTAATCGAATTATTCGAAACTTCCGTATAAACCCGCAGACGTTTCGCAACGATTTGCCAATTTAAGTATGCTCCAATTGACAAGCCGATTGCCATCCATGCTTCCGCAAGTCCGGCAGCATAGACAGCACCCGGCAATCCGAGCAGGAGCCAGCCGCTCATGTCCGAAGCACCTGCACTGAGCGCAGCAACCCCGGGACCTAATTTACGACCACCCAGTACGTAGTCTGATAGATTGTTTGTCATGCGATACATGATGATACCAATTATCAGTATTCCAATGAGATAGACAATAAATGTTATCAGTGTCGCCTGCCCCATTTACTTGTTCCTCCCTTCCGTAAATAATGTAATAATCGAAAGCAATATCACAACAGGCATGGGAATAAACATCCACATCCATGTCGCTCCTGAAATGGCATACTCCACGCATCACCACTCCTTTCTAAATATTTGTACAGTTATTATACCATACGTTTTAACCATTAAGATGATTAGTTTTGATACACATTGCCGACTTACGCATTCGAATTGCAGCAAACAAAAAAGGCCTGAAATAGCTTTCCACACTATTTCAGGCAAAACAACATATTGTAATAGGGTAAAAAATACTGATCTTACTGTTCGAACTAGATTAAAAGAGACTAACATCTGGACCGATTGACAGAACTGTCGGCTCTACTTCGATCGCAGTATCAGATGGGTTATCCTGTACTGCTGTAATTCCTACTACAAGCAGAGTCCCAAATGTAACAGTTGCCATTAACTTTTTCATGTCATCCCCTCCTTTACAGGCTAACCAGTTCTTTATAAGTATTGTTAGCCAGTTTGTAATATTTAACAGACTCTTTATATCTGTTATTCCCTTCAAAATGTCTTGCCAACATATTGGCGTAGACTACCAAGTTAGCATAATCCTTTTGTTTCTTTAAATAAGGTATAAATTCATCAATTACCAATGATTCAAACTTGTGGCCTTCTTGATTAATCGCATAACTATAAGTATACGTCATATATTTAAACAGCTGGTATTTTTCGTCATCATTTGTTTGATCTAGTAACTCCAAACTTTTTTCAATTGTTTCTTTTGCTTTATCAATATTGTTAATGTTGTAATACTCTTTTGTCAGCGATGTAGCAGCAATTATACTTTCATATAATAATACTTCGGGATCTTGGACTATTTCTTCAAAATTTAATATAGCTTTTCTATTTTCTCCGATTGTAGAGTATAGATAACCTAAATTCTGACTGGTCAAATGAATAATTTGTTTGTTTTGTTTCAATTCCCCTAAGTGTTTAGCTAGATTATAGTTTTTAATTGCCTTGTCATGCATCCCGATTCTTCGGTAGGAAATTCCCAATACAATATGAGATTGTGCGCAGCGTAGAAAGTTGTATGTTATCCTGAAAGTTGCAATCGCTTTTTCGGCATATTCGATTGCTTCAAGCGTGTTTCTTAATTTGCTATGTGTCACCGCAATCGTATATTGCAGATCAGCTACTTCTTCTTCAGATAACTCCAGTTGGTTCAGTTTTTCCTCAGCAATTTTATACATGCGCATTGCCTGATAATTCTCGGAATTCATTGTATTATAATTTCCCTTAAACTTATACCAGTAATACTGGTGCAGGCTGTCAAAGGTACCGGTCATTTCAGACAGTTTATTAATTTGACTTAACGCTTTATCCATTTCACCTATGACCAAAAAGTACCTGATCTTATGAATCTCAAACATGACCAGACTGTCAGGAGAATAATGATTGTCATACATAACCTGATTCAATTCCTGATAGATTTGAACCATTTCATCCATATCGTGTTCTGAAGACAGCATGCCATACCATTTCTGCAGCTTTTCCCTGATCATTTCATCGTTTCCATCATCCAGCTGAATACCCAGTCTGGTGCATAATAAGCTTATCACGTTTGGGCTTGCCTCTGTTTTCTCATTTTCAATTTTGGATAAATAAGCGCTCGAGACAATCCCTTCAGCCAGTTCTGCCTGGGTCATTTCCTGTTTAATCCGGTGCAGTTTGATATAGGGTCCGATTTCCATCATTTTACCCACCCCACTAGCTGAAAATAAGAATGATTTGGTAATAATGCTATATTTATATCATAACATAAATTCCAAAAATTCATATTGGGAAAGTTGAGGGGTGAATATAGCAATAAACTCGCCTATGACTTGCCTACTTTCCTAAAACGAGGAAAGTTAGTCAAAAATAGCCCTTTTTCCGCATCTTTTTTACGAAAAAAAGGCTATTTTATCCATTTTAGGCCTATTGACTTATTTTTAATCTTCTAATTAAATTATGAATCATAAA
Organism: Lentibacillus sp.; assembly: GCF_035301925.1. Lineage (GTDB taxonomy): Bacteria > Bacillota > Bacilli > Bacillales > Amphibacillaceae > Lentibacillus. Next base: position 9,414 of record NZ_DATGTI010000004.1, read on the forward strand.
CATGAACAGTCACCTCGTCGTCACCTGCTTCACGGTAAATGAGGCCTTCCATTTTTTCATTGGATTTGATTTTCACTTCCAGCTCGTAATAATCCTGGAACATTTCTTCCACCAGACCATACGTATATTGCGTAAAGCCGATGATTTCCCCTTTGCCATAAAACTCCAGCGGGATTTCGAGCGTTAATTTTTTCAGTTCTTCATCGATGTAAAAACCTTTACCGATTACCCCTACATAATTCGGGAAATACTCTTCAATGCGCGAGGCAAAATTTTGTACTAGTTGTTGCGTATCATAGTATTTTTCCTTGCCTTCATCAGAAGGGAACAAGACGTTCTCTTCATTTACGGTTTCCCATTCATCGATTGTTGCCTTCCCTGCTTCCACACCTGTTTTGGCAACAAAATTTCCAGGCACCGGAGAACTCTGATCTTCTTCCCTGTATAATGCAATCATAATTGGGACATTGTTCAGTTCTTCAATGCTGCGAACTCGTTCCAGGACAGTCTGGGCAATCTCCTTACCTTTTTCCATCATTTCCGACTTTGATATGTCTCGATGATGGGTGTTCCCCTCAGCTTTAAATGTATATACCGATTTTAACGCAATGCCGATGGATGCCCCAGCCAGTTCCATCGTATTATCGTCATTCTTGGTGAGAAAATTTTGTTCCAGAATGTGGGTAAGATATTTCGGATTATCCTCATAATCTTCCTTGGTTGCTGTTTTTTCATTCAGCGGCGGATTCAATGCCGATTTCTCTTCTTTTACTGCTTCTTCACTAATATCTTCATTTTCTATCATCTTTTCCAATTCCTGCAGACGTTCTTCCGTCGGGTAGGTATCCAGCCAATTATACAGCATGTCGGATGTTAAATATTGGCCTTCTTCAAAAAAGTATTGTTCAGGATCAAAGTATTCTTTTGAAAGCCTTCGCAGACCTGTTTCCATTTCATCTATATCAACCCGGTTCCCCATCTGATTCGTGATTACACCCCGGGATGCGCTGGGACGATATGGCAGAATGGTCCGGTAATCCTCTTCTGATAACTGATTGCTGGAAACGATTGAATTCTGCTCTTGTTCGTTTTCATCCTCATTTTGAACAACTTCATCATCATTGTTGATCGATGGTGCACAGCTTGTCAGGATTAGAACGGCACCCGCCAGCATCATCGCTATTTTTTTAAACACGTCTTCCACTCCTTAATCGCCCAAAACTTCTCTCAGCCGCTGTTCATCCCAAATGACAACACCGAGTTTTTCGGCTTTATCCAACTTTGAACCGGCATCTTCTCCCGCAATCAAAATATCGGTATTCCGGCTCACACTGCCGGTAACTGATCCGCCAAGCTGTTCAACCAAAGCTTTTGCCTCTGACCTTGTATAATTTTCCATTTTTCCTGTCAATACGACTGTCTTGCCGGAAAATGCCCTATCTTCTTCCACATCCTGCTGTTTTGGCCCTTTGTATACCATATTGAGACCCAGATCTTTCAATTCACTGATCAGACGACGCACTTCATCGCCTTCAAAATAATGCACAATCGAGTCGGCCATTTTTTCGCCCATTTCATCAATCGCTATGATGTCATCAAATGTTGCTTCTTTCAGGTTTTCCATTGTTTCAAAATGGCTGGCGAGTGTTTTCGCAGCTTTGGAACCGACAAAGCGAATACCGAGCCCAAGCAAGAGCCGTTCCAATGAATTCTCTTTTGACGCCTCGACTGCCTGCAGCAAATTATCAGTAGATTTTTCGCCCATCCGTTCCAATTGCAATAAGTCATCACGTTCAAGGCGGTATAAATCAGCAATTGTATGCACCAGGTTTTCCCGAAACAGCTGGGTAATGACTTTCTCACCAAGCCCATCAATGTTCATCGCATCACGCGAAACAAAATGAATGAGGCCCTCTTTTAGTTGTGCAGGACAATTCGGATTAATACATCTTAGTGCGACTTCTTCCTCAAGACGGACGAGCTCACTGCCACATTCCGGACATTCTTCCGGCATAAAGAATTCCTTCTCGCTACCTGTCCGTTTTTCCGGAACAGAACGAATCACTTCCGGAATAATATCGCCCGCTTTTTTGATAATAACCTTGTCACCGATCCGGATATCCTTTTCCCGGATCAAATCTTCATTATGGAGTGAAGCACGGCCCACCGTTGTTCCGGCAACCCTGACCGGGTCCAATATAGCTGTCGGCGTGACAACACCAGTCCGGCCGACACTCAATTCGATATCGCGAAGTGTTGTCATCACTTCTTCAGCCGGAAACTTATACGCAATGGCCCAGCGTGGGTTTTTCGCGGTAAACCCTAATTCTTCCTGCTGAGCAAGGTTATCAACCTTTACAACAATCCCGTCGATTTCGTAATCCAAGTCCGGGCGCTTTTGTTCCCAGTACTTGATGTAATCAATGACGTCATCGATCGTATTGCATTTGCGCCACTCTGGATTCGTTTTGAAACCGAGCTGTTGCAAATAGTCAAGTCGCTCACTGTGTGACGATAATGTTCCGGCTTGCCACTCACCGACACCGTAAAGAAAAATGTCCAAATGACGTTTAGCGGCAATCTTCGGGTCAAGTTGACGCAATGAGCCAGCCGCTGCGTTACGCGGATTAGCAAACGGTTCATCACCGTTTGCTTCCCGTTGTTCATTCAGTTCCAAAAATGATTTATGTGGCATAAACGCCTCACCGCGGACTTCAAGCGTGTTTTCTTCCTGGATGGACAACGGGATGCTGCGGATTGTCCGTAAGTTGCTTGTGATATCTTCACCAGTCGTACCGTCACCCCTGGTCGCACCGCGTACAAATTTGCCGTTTTCATATGTGAGGGATACCGCCAGACCATCAATTTTCAGTTCACAGACAAAAGAAATCGGATCATCGGTTCCCTGGCTGGCACGCCGAGCAAAATCACGGAGATCTCCTTCGTTGAAAGCATTGCCAAGACTAAGCATCGGTACATTGTGCTGCACCTTTTGAAATGCATCCAACGGTTCCCCGCCAACACGCTGTGACGGTGAATCAGCTGTGATAAGTTCCGGAAATGCTTCCTCCAGTTTGATGAGTTCTTGCATTTTCCGGTCATATTCCGCATCCGGTACGCTCGGATTATCGAGGACGTAATACTCATGATTGTAATGGTTCAATAATTCTCTCAGTTCCGCAATTTGTTGTTGTGCCTGCTGTTTATCCAACCTTCCAAGCACCTCCTATTGTTTCGTGATGGGTGCGAATTTGGCCAGCAGCCGTTTAATGCCTGTCGGTGCAGGAAAGGCAATGTCCAGCTCCATCGACTCACCTTCTCCCTGGACTTTGACGACCGTACCAACGCCCCATTTTTTATGCTCTGCCTTATCACCTGGGCTCCATGTCTGTGACTCTGCACCCGTTGTCTGCTGCATTCTTCCGGCACGGCGTTTTGGCTGCGATGATCTATCGGCCGTTTTTTCAATCGAGCCATACATCGTCGCACGCGCTTGTTCGATTCCATCAACCAGTTCTTCCGGAATTTCATTAATAAAGCGGCTGATCGGATTCATATTGGTCCGGCCGTAAAGGGTACGCATTTTAGCATGGGTCAGGTAAAGTTCCTGCTCAGCCCTGGTAATCCCTACATAGGCCAGTCGTCGTTCTTCCTCCATCTCTTCATCATCAAACATGGACCGGCTGTGCGGAAAAACATTCTCCTCCATACCGACCAAAAAAATGACTGGAAATTCAAGCCCTTTTGCAGCATGCAGGGTCATAAGCGTCACTTTTGGCTCACTATCCGCTTCCTCTTCATCAACCCGGTCAATATCAGCGATGAGCGCCAAATCAGTCAGAAAAGCAATTAATGTTTTATCCTCGGCATCTTTCTCAAAATCCTTGGTGACAGTCTTGAACTCCTCAAGGTTTTCCAGACGGCTTTGTGATTCAAGTGACCGTTCATTTTTCAGCATTTCTTCATAGCCTGTCCGTTCGAGGATGGCTTCAACCATATCGGTTGCGGTCAAAAATTCCTGCTGTTGTGAGAGAGTTTGGATCAGATTGCCGAATCCCGCTAATGCATTCGCTGCCTTTTTCGTGACACCGATGAAATCGACTTCTTGAACAGCCTGGTAAAACGAGATCCCATTTTCAGTTGCATATGCACGCAGTTTGTCCACTGATGTCTTGCCGATGCCGCGTTTCGGTACATTCACGATCCGTTCGAAGCTGATATCGTCATCAGGATTGGTGATCAGGCGCAAATAAGCAGTCAAGTCCTTAATTTCTTTCCGGTCATAGAATTTTGTGCCGCCTATCATCTGATAAGCAATATCCGATTTCACCAATGTATCCTCAATCGCCCGGGACTGGGCATTTGTCCGGTACAGGATGGCAATATCGTTTGGTGAATAGCCTTCCTCACCTGTCAGTTCCTGAATTTTATCGGTCACAAATAACGCTTCTTCTTGCTCGGTTGCTCCCTGGAAATAATGTATTTTTTTCCCTTCATCATTTTCCGTCCAAAGGTTCTTTGGTTTGCGGCCGGAATTGTTTTGAATGACATTGTTGGCTGCATCCAAAATCGATTTGGTTGAACGATAATTTTGCTCAAGGTAAATCACCCGTGCCGACGGATAATCTTCTTCAAATGACAGGATATTCGCAATATCCGCACCCCGCCAGCGATAAATTGACTGGTCCGAATCTCCCACAACACACAGGTTCTGATATCGGTTTGCCAGCTGCTTCACCAGATAGTATTGGGCATGGTTGGTATCCTGATACTCATCCACATGAATATACTGGAACCGTTGCTGGTAATATTCAAGTACTTCAGGAACACGTTTGAATAAATGAACCGTCTGCATAATCAGGTCGTCAAAATCGAGTGCCTGGTTCTTCTGCAATGTTTTCTGATAGCGTTCATACACCTGCGAAACCTGGCGTTGGAAAAAGTTCCCAACGTTTTTGCTGAATTGTTCTGGTGTGATCAATTCATTTTTCGCACCGCTGATTTGTCCGAGCATCGCCCGCGGATCAAACTTTTTCGGATCGATATTCAAATCTTTCAGAATCTGTTTGATGACGGATAACTGATCACCGCTGTCCAGTATCGTAAAATTTTGGTTATAGCCGATCCGATCAATGTCACGGCGCAAAATACGCACACACATCGAATGGAAGGTGGAAACCCAAATCTGTCCACTCCCCGCTCCAACCAGTTTGTTGACACGCTCTTTCATTTCCCGTGCAGCCTTGTTTGTGAATGTAATGGCCAGCATATTTCTTGGTGGTACACCCTTTTCGCCAAGCAAATAAGCAATCCGGTGTGTCAGGACACGTGTTTTGCCGCTTCCTGCCCCAGCCATGATCAGTAATGGCCCCTCCGTATGCTTGACTGCCTCTTGCTGTTCTTTATTTAATCCGTTCAGTAATTCGTGCATTGTCTGACTCACCATGACACACCACCTTTAAATGTTAACGTTTCTTAATCCATATCTTTAACTGCTTTGACTGTTTTCAAGGCTTTGTTGATATTCGAATAAATGAGATTACCGACAACGATTGTATCGGCTTGCGCCTTCATTTCGCGAGCCTGGAAATTATTTTCAATTCCCCCACCGTAAATCAGCTTTGTATCATGAAGCTGCTCTTTGACGTCTTTAACAAGTTCAGGATTGCCATACGTGCCGCTGTACTCCATGTAAAAAACCGGCAATTTAAAAATATGCTCCGCCATATAGGCATATGCCACGACATCATCATCATCCGGCATGTCACATTTTGTTTCCTTAAACGCTTTGGCCTCCTCATTTAAAATACAATAGCCTTCCATAAAGATCTCATCCCAGTTCATTGAATCCCGATATTCCTTGATTGCCTCATGCTGAAGATCCATCATCCATTTTTTCTCCGTACTGTTCATCACCATCGGGATAAAATAATAATCAAAACCGGGTGTAATCGACGCCATATTGGATATCTCCAAAATACATGGGACAGTATGCTGGCGGATGCGTGAGAGCAGATCAAGCACCCCATCAAGCGTCACATCATCCGTCCCGCCGACAATCACAGCATCGGTCCCTGATTCACAAATCGCATCAAGATTCTCGTCTGAAATTTCCTTCGCAGGGTCCAGTTTAAATAAATGGTTCCAATTTGTTAATATATCACGCACTGTAAAGTCCCCCATATAAAAAATTGATTTCAATCAATCTGGTTTATCACTAAACGATTTTACAGGAAACGCAATTCACCTTCTTAAAGTATACCAAAAATTGCGCTATGAATTTAGGATTAAACAGTATTAAATTGAGGAATTTTATAAAGCTGAAAAATTCAGGGTATAAACTTTGTGATGTCGGCTGCCCGTCAGCAAAAAAGCTATCCCCAAATTGGAGATAGCGGCTCTGTTTACTGATGATCATCGAACAAGCGATCCAGAACGATTTTATAGCCATCACTGCCGTAGTTCAGGCAGCGGCGCACACGTGAAATGGTTGCGGTTGATGCACTTGTTTTCTCTTCTATAACGTTGTATGTATACCCATCCGTCAGCATTTTGGCAACCTGCAGCCGCTGAGAGATCGCATGGATCTCGGACATCGTTGCAATATCATCAAAAAATTTATAGCACTCCTCCCGATCCTTTAACGAAAGAATTGCATCAAACAGTTGATCCAGCTGTTCCCCGCGCAGTTTATCAATCTGCATGATGACATCACCTGCCTTTTAATCGTTTGAAACCGTGACCGATTGCGTTAACCCCGGGGTTGACGGCACAATGTTTATCCAGGTTTTGCCCGGGACAAATTTCACCGGCTTGCCATCCTTGACCGGAATGATTCTGCCATCACGGTTTTCCCACTGGACGTGGCGGATTTTACCTTTTTGTATCAGATAGGCATCACCGCCCGATGTCAGGTCAATTTTACGCCGGCCTGCATCATCAATGACCTGGTGTGGCGTTTCCACAATAAAAATATTGTCGGCTGTTATCGATTGCCCCGAATTCAGCTCGGTGGATTTTTCCCCGTCACTGTATCGGGTATATGTACCGTTATTTTCATCATACACGTATTCGACCACATACCTCAGGCTGCTTCCGGAATAATCAATTTCAACATTTGCTGCGGGATCACCGGAGACGTTATCTGCCTCTTCTTCTGTTGTAAATGGCAGTGGCTCGTATTCCTGCCTAACATCATATCCCTTTTCTTCTGCCACATCATATACTGCCCCAAACTGCAGATAGGAATTGTGTGGTGCATTCCTGAAAGATTCGCGTTTGAACAGACGTCCATTATTATCATAAACGGCACCGTCTAAATGTTCAGTTCCAAGGTTGCGGATCATGTCATTCACGAAATCGGCTGCCCCATGATAGATATAAAGGGAATCATAGCCATTTGCCAATTCAAAGTAATACTCCCTTGCACTCCGGACCGGACCGGCAACATCAGGCAGTTCACTCTGATAGATGGCCAATAGCCGTGTGATTTGTCCCTCCGCTAAAATTTCAAAAACGATATCCGCCTTGCTGAGACCTGATTGTGGCCGGGCCTTACGGTGATTATTGACCATCACACTGACAATCCGATTATCGACGTGCTGATCGGTATGAATACCTGTCAGCGGGAAAGTGTTCTTATGATTCGATGATTCAGGTGCTTTTTCCTTTTCTTCGATTGAATTATCTTTTGACCCGTTGTCTTGTGCATTTTTCTCCTGGTCATCTGAACATGCCGCCAGAATCAGCAGTATGAAGAAAGACAAGAAAACAATCAACTTTTTCAAAAACCCACCCCTTTAAAAAACGCAAGCCTTTCTGTTTTTTTCCTCTGACCGATTTTGGAAGCCTGAAAATAGAAATCGGCAATTCAGCCGATTTCCAGATACTTTAATGTCATTATACGTTATCGCATCGTCGCTGGAAAGAGCACTTCGCGTTTTTTCACATCGACAACCCCTTTTTGTGTAATTCTGATGTAAGGCAGATGGGTTGCTGATAAAAACAGAATGGCGTACACCGGGTCACCAAATGGATAGCCAAAATCCGTCAGCAATGTCCTTAAGTCGCTTTCCTTTTCCATCAATTCACGCATCGTCCCGGCAAACATGCTTCCGCCCAATTTCAGGGGCAGTTCAAATAAAATGTCTCCCTCATGTGCGAGCACGATGCCACCGCCCAGTTCTTTCAGGCGCTTCCAGGCAAGCAGCATATCCTGTTTGCTTTTACCAATGAAAACAAGGTCACCGGTCGTCGAAAATGAGCTTGCCACTGCGCCCAAACGGTTCGTGAAGCCTTTGATCGCTGTATTGACACGCCAATTGCCATTCCGGTCAATCAGCATGAGAAATGCATCATCAGTATTATCCGGAATCACATTAAGCGTCACATCCGTCTTAATCGCATACGGCTGTATAATCACATCATTGACCATGTTCAGCCCGATCGGAACAGAAAATTGCATGTCTTCCAATGTTAGGTCCCAATCGAATGTAATCGGCTCAATATCATATTGTTGCCAGTCGATCGCTGTCGGAAAGTTTTGCACCTGATGATTTTTGGTCATCCATGCTCCTTTTGCCAAAACACTCACCGGATGCGGATTATCTTTTTCCTGTAGTATATTTATATTCGCTATCCGGCCCGGTGCAATGCATCCGATATCCGCAATCAGTCCGTAATGGTTGGCGGTGTTATGGGAAGCCATCCGGTAAGCATCCGCCAGTGGTACGCCTTTTTCAATCGCAATCTCAACACATACGTTCATAATGCCATTTTTGTAGAAGGGAGGTGTTGCCCCATCTGTGTTCATAGTGACATGGTCAAATGTGCACACACCTTCTGCCAGCATTTCTTCCAGTAAAAGCGGAAGATCAGGGCGGATTGATGAATAACGCAGTCCAACCTGATAGCCAAGCTGCAGACGTTTAATCGCTTCTTTTCCGGTCATGGCTTCATGATCCGCGGCCACACCCAGCAGTTTCATCTTCGTTAACGTTTTTTCGGATGCACCGGGCAAATGGCCTTCCACCGGTTTTCCAAGCCGGTTCGATTCCTGAATCCAATAGAGCAGACGGTCATCACCGTCAAGCAGGCGCGGCCATGCTGTCAGCTCGCCGCCCTGAATGACAGATGGATGTTCAAGCCACGACAATACTTTATTCGTGCTGAAATATTCCGCTGGATGCTGCAGTGCCGTCTGTGAATCAAACCTTGCCCACCAGTACATCGACACCGGCAATCGTTCAAATTCTTCCAACAACGTAAACGCTTTCTTTCTCTCCAATAAAAAATTCCACATTAAATTATCATTAATGAATGCTGTCGTTCCAAACTCGGCGCCATACATGGCAAGTTGCTCGGGATTATATAGCTGAAATGGATGTGCATGCGGCTCGATATACCCCGGTACCAGATATTTACCGTCGCAATCGACTATTTCGGTTGATTGACTGTTTTCCGGCAGTTTATCCCCAACATAGACAATTCGATCATTAAAAATCCATATATTTGCACGCAGCCATTGTTTTGTATACGTGTTTAAATAAGTGCCGTTTTTTAATACAATTGTCGGTGCTTCTTCACCATCAATGACGGCTACATGCTCCCTTAATTCACGGTTTCTCCAATAGATGCTTTCTGGCATAACATCAACGCTCCAATATATGTTTTATCTATCGTAACATATATATCGCTTTCATACGCTATAGTTTTAAATGATGAAATCGACTTTTTTGTGACAAACGACAGACAAATGCACAAGCACCCTATTACATTAAAAAACGGGAGGAAATTCGATCCCTCCCTGACAAGTCACTCGTTCAGCATTGTATCTACTATCTGCTCAGCCAATGCCTTCGCGGATGATACACCACCAATTACCGGTGTATCACCAGGCAAGTAATGTGTATTCCCTTCTTTAACAAAACTTAAATTTTCCCAGACTGCGTTACCTTCCAGCTGGTTTTCAAAAATATTATCATCCTCTTGAACAACAGCAAAGAACTGCAGATTGTCTTCCTGGAAATTTTGCAATGTTTCCAAGCCAACTTCAGTGAATCCGTACTGCTCAACTTCATCTGTATGATAGGCATTCTCAAAGCCAAGCTTTTCCATGACCGCTGCCGGGTATGAATTATCGGAATAAAGCCGCAGTACCGGCGAATTTTGAGAAGAAAAAGCCATCGTTGCGATATATTTCGTACCTTCCAGACCTGCGTCAGCTAAGCGCTGTCGTTGTTCGTCGTAAAAATCATTTAAATCATCTATAGCCTGCTCAGCTTCCTGTTCCTTATCTGTGATTTTAGCGATTGTTTCAAATTCATTCATCAGCTCTTCATACAAGTCGGCTGATCCCGCTTCACTGTAAGGCGCAAACGTTACAACAGGTGCAATGTCCTCCAATCTGTCTAATATCTGCTCATGTCTGAACTGTGCCGCTATAATCAAATCAGGATCCATTCGTGATATGGCCTCCAGATTTGGCTCTTGACGTGTTCCGACGTCCTCAACACGATCAGCCAAATCTTCCTCAATATTCATCCAGTTGTTGAATCCATCGATATTCGGTATACCAGCAGGCTGAATACCCAGTGAAAGCAACTGCTCCGCGTTATACCACTCAAGGGCAACAATATCTTCTGGAATTCCTTCAATTGTCTTTTCACCCGTAGCATCTTCAATGGTAACAGTACGCTCAGCAGTACTTTCATCACGACCTGTATCCGTTTCATCACCATTTGATCCACATGCCGCTAACATTGTCAGCACCAAAACACTAAGTATCAGCAACCATCTCTGCATATCAGCCACTCCTCACCATGTCCAGTTATCGGTTTTAAAAGTACCCATTAGCTATTTTAAGCCGATCGTTCAATCGTTTATGTATGATGTCAAATCACAGTTCCAATCAATTGATAATGATTATCATTATTGACAGCAATTAAACTTTATCGTGTATTTGAATGAATGTCAATCTTTTCATCCATGCTTAAATCGTGTATGATTGAATGAGAATGAGAATGAGAATCAGTTAATGATGCTGAGGAGTGAAGAGACGTGACCAACGATGACCTGTTTGATGTGACCATTATAGGCGGTGGGCCTGCCGGGCTTTTTTCAGCCTTTTACAGCGGACTAAGAGAAATGAAAACAAAAATAATCGAATATCAGCCTCATTTAGGCGGTAAAGTTCATGTCTACCCGGAAAAAATGATTTGGGATGTTGGCGGATTGCCACCACTCACCGGTGCAAAGTTTATTGATCAGATGGTTGAACAAGGCTTAACGTTTCAGCCTGAAGTGGTGCTGAATGAAAGAATCGAATCAATCACCCGTAACAAACAGGGTATTTATGAACTGCATGCCAGTTCGGGACAAATTCATTACGCAAAAACTGTCATTGTGGCAGTTGGCAGCGGCATACTAAATCCAAAAAAATTAGATATAGAAGGTGCCGAACAATTTGAAGAATCAAATCTGCATTACTCCGTCAAGTCTTTACAACGTTTCAAAGATAAGACGGTGATGATCTCAGGTGGTGGCAGTTCAGCAACAGATTGGGCAAACGAACTGGAGTCTGTCGCCGAACGTGTTTTTATTACTTGCAGAAAAAATAATTTTGACTGTCATGAATCACAGGCAACCCAACTGAAAAACAGCTCTGTCGTCTGTTTCTTCCATACTTCAATTACCGATCTGATAGCCGGCGATGACGGTGAAACGATTAAGGAAGTTGAACTGAGCAATCATGAAACCGGTGCCGTCAATTATTTGCCTGTTGATGATGTGATTGTCAATCATGGCTATGAACGCGATACATCACTGCTGGAAAATAGTGAACTGGACATCGCCATCGCCGATAATTATTTCATTTCAGGCAATGCCAATAGTGAATCGTCACTGGAGGGATTATATGCTGCCGGTGACATTCTGATGCATGAAGGTAAATTAAACTTGATAGCAGGCGCCTTCCAGGACGCTGCCAATGCCGTCAATCAAGCAAAGCAGTTTAACCAGCCCGGTGCTGAAAAAGCTGCAATGGTCTCCTCACATAACGATGTATTTACAAAACGTAATGAAGCATTGAAAAAACAAATGATAAAGTGAAACTTCATTCCGTGGCGTGTATTTCTCCACGGAATGTTAGTTGAACAGATTCGGGCATTTAGGGACAGTTAACCGCCGTCTTTTGGCGGATTACTGTCCATTAGATGCGGGGAAAAGTGAAACGTCATTCAGCATGGTGTTTTTACCTGCTGAAGAAGAGGAACAAAGACTAAAACCTCGGGTGTCGTGTTGCAACGCCTTTGTGGTCTGCTTCGTGCGACTCGAACAGAATCCGACATTCCTTGACATATAAGGGGGAGCTTGTAACCTTTAAGGTGGGACAAAATAGCCACGTCCAATAGTGATACTCATTGATATCTAGCAATATCTTTCCGATAAAAAAATTCCTTCGAGTCTATATTTTGAGCCAGCCAATTATATGCGCATTCAGTGGCTTCTGAGAGATTGGCTCCCTTTGCCCCCGCCAGAAGCACCCTTCCCCCATCGGAAACAATTCCGTGTTTCGTTTTCCGCGTTCCGGCATGAACAACAAACGAGCTCCCCTCCATGTGCATTTCAGGCAGTTTAACACCATTTTGATAGCTGCCGGGGTACCCTTTCGAGGCAAGCACTACGCCTGTACAACTTTGATCCTTCCATTGCAAGCAGGGGTCTTTTCCATCGAGAACATCGAGGAAGACTTGCAGCAAATCATTCTCCAAAAGCGGCAGAACAACCTGGGTTTCCGGATCCCCGAAACGAGCGTTAAACTCGATCACTTTCGGTCCATCGTTTGTCATGATCATGCCAGCGTATAAAATGCCTGTAAACGGCCGACCTGATTCGGCCATTCCATCGGCGGCTTTTTGCAACACGTGTTCAGTTACAAATGACAATGTTTCCGGGGAGACATCCCTGGCTGGCGCATATGCTCCCATCCCGCCGGTGTTCGGTCCACAGTCCTCGTCATAGGCGCGTTTATGATCACGAGCCGGTATCATTGGAAAAACATTCGTTCCATGAACAAACGCCATCAGGGAAAATTCCTCCCCATTGAGACATTCTTCAATGACAACAGACCTGCCAGCTTCGGAAAAAGCATTTTTTACAAGCATGTTATCGACGGCACTTATCGCCTCTTGGACTGTCTGTGCAACAATCACACCTTTGCCGGCAGCAAGCCCATCAGCTTTGACGACAATCGGAGCACCCTGTTTCTTTATATAACATTTGGCTTTATCGGCGTCTGTAAAACTGGCATATGCGGCTGTTGGCATACTATTCTCTTCCATAAAAGCTTTCGCATAACGCTTACTCCCCTCAATTAAAGCCGCATTTTTTTCCGGTGCAAAAATGGTCATTCCTGCTTCGTGAAATCGATCAGCAATGCCGGCAAGGAGCGGATTTTCCGGACCGACAATCGTCAAGTCAATTTTCTTTTTCCCGGCAAAGTCTATCAATCCATCAATATCCAGCTCATCAATACCTACACACTTTGCAATATCGCTGATCCCGCCATTTCCCGGAGCAGCATAAATATTGTCAACCTTTACACTTTCAGCCAGTTTCATAACCATGCTGTGCTCACGACCGCCGCGTCCGATGACAAATACATTCATAGGATAGCCCCTCCCAAGCTAGTGTTTGAAATGCCTGGTGCCTGTATAGACCATCGCAATGCCATAACGGTTGCACATGTCGATCGAATCCTGGTCACGTTTGGATCCGCCAGGCTGAATAATCGCTGTAATCCCTGCTTTTGCTGCTTCCTCAACGGTATCAGGCATCGGGAAAAACGCATCAGATGCAAGTACTGTCCCTTTTGTTTTTTCGCCCGCCTGTTCTATCGCGATTTTGGCCGCACCGACGCGGTTCATCTGTCCTGCACCGATACCAAGGGTCTGTCTGCCGTTTGCCAGCACAATGGCATTGGATTTAACATGTTTGACCGCTTTCCAGGCAAACCATAAATCATCCAGCTCTCCCTCCGTAGGCTTTTTCTCAGTCGGATAGGTAAGGTCGTCACGGCTAATTTCCTTATTGTCGTTGTCCTGTACAAGCACACCGCCATTAACGCTCGTTAATTTGTGGGAGTTGATTTTTGCTTCATCCATTCTCAATTCAAGCAACCGGATATGTTTCTTTTTTGTCAAAGTGGCAAAAGCTTCGTCAGTGAATGCCGGGGCGATGATGATTTCCAGAAAAATACCGCTCAATTGTTCAGCTGTATCCGCATCAATTGTCCGGTTACAGGCAACAATGCCACCAAAAATCGAAACCGAATCGGCGTCACAGGCTTTCGAAAATGCTGTGTTCAAATCCCCGGCCATCCCGATACCACATGGATTCATATGCTTTACAGCCACGGCTGCCGGTTTGTCATATTCCGCGATGATGCTGAGCGCCGCGTTCGCATCCTGAATATTGTTGTAGGATAGTTCTTTGCCATGCAGCTGTTTGGCGGATGCAAGACTCATTGGTGACTCAAATGGTGTTTTATAAAATGCCGCTTCCTGATGCGGATTTTCACCGTATCTTAATGACTGAACCTTTTCATATGTAATGGTATAGTTTTCAGGGAATACGTCATCAGTAAAATAGCCAGCAATCAGCGTATCGTATTGTGCTGTGTGGCGGAAAACTTTTGCAGCTAATTTTTTCCTTATGGTCATATCAAGCACATCGTTTTGGATGGCTTGTAAGATTTCATTATAATCATCCGGATCAACAATCGGTGTCACATCACGGAAACTTTTTGCAGCAGCCCTTAGAATTGTCGATCCACCGATATCAATATTTTCGATGATGTCAGCTTCGGTAACATTCAGTTGATCAAGCGTTTGTTTAAACGGATATAGATTCACGACAACGATATCAATCGGATTAATGCCTTTTTCTTCAAGCTGCTGTTTGTGCATATCGTTATCCCGTTTGGCCAGCAATCCTGCGTGGATCGCCGGATGAAGTGTTTTGACACGTCCCTCCAGCATTTCGGGAAACCCTGTTATGTCTTCCACAGCCGCAGCCTCGATACCAGCTTCCTGAATTGTGCGCAATGTACCCCCGGTTGAAATAATGTCATATCCCTGTTCTTTCAGCCCTTTGGCAAAGTCAGTAATACCGGTTTTGTCGGAAACACTTATCAATGCCTGCTTTTTCATGAAAAAACTCCTTGTTTTAGTGTTTTATAATGGTTATGTATCACGTGTGCGTTGGCGTGAATGTTGCACGAACTTCTCCTGATCTCGCACGTTTTGATCGAATCCCCGCACGGCTTGATCCGCTCCTCGCACGTTTGCGTTTTGACACTCGAGTTGGAATGCTTGCTATAAACGATTCACGCTTATCAGCGATTCTCCTTAACCAGCTCCTGAATCACTCGTGGATAAAATTTGTGCTCAATCTGCTGAATCCGTTCCGTCAGCTGTTGCTTCGTATCATCCGGATAAACCGGGACTTCCTGCTGTGCGATGATAGGACCTGTATCGATTCCGTCATCAATATAATGCACAGTGACTCCGGTTGTATCCGCCCCCGCTTCATAAGCCTGTCCGATGGCATCTAAACCGGGGAATTCAGGCAATAATGAAGGATGAATATTAATGATCCTGGCCGGAAATTCTGCCATAAGTGTCGGGCCAAGGATACGCATATAGCCGGCCAAAAAGATCCACGTCACACCCATTTCGCGCAATTTTTTCAGCTGGGCACCTTCGTAATCAACCTTTGAATCATATTCTTTCGGATTAAAAACAAACGTCTGCACCCCAAATTGTCCTGCTTTATCAACGACGGCAGCACCCGGTTTATCGCAAACAAGCAGCACGATATCACATAACAGATCGTCCGTCTCCATGATAGCCTGAAAATTACTGCCGGTTCCGGATGCGAAAACAGCTGCCCGTACTTTTGTCATAACGTTATATGCACTCCTTCGCATGAAACAACTTGGCCGATCACTGATGCTGTTTCACCTTGTTCTGCGAGCTTTTTTAACACGGTCTCTGCATCATCTTGTGCAACAACAAGCGCCATCCCGATCCCCATGTTAAAAATACCAAACATTTCCTTATCAGTAATATCCTCGAGTTGCTGCAAAAATGGAAATATTGCGGGGCACTTCCAGCTTGATAAATTAATTTCCACACCAAGTCCGGCCGGCATCATCCGGGGCAAATTTTCGAAAAAACCGCCACCGGTAATATGGGACATGCCTTTCACAGTTACGTCATGCATCACTGCGCCAGCCGATTTGGCATAAATTTTGGTTGGGGTTAACAGAACGTCACCAAGCCTCCCATCCAGGCCGTCATAAGTTTTTCCCAGATCCAAATCCTGTACCAGCTTACGAACCAGTGAATACCCGTTGGAATGAATACCATTTGAAGCCAGGCCAATCACAGCGTCGTCAGCTGAAATGGCCTCCCCGGTTATTAACTGGGATTTTTCTGCTATCCCGACGGTGAAACCAGCTAAATCATAATCCGGATCATCATACATGCCGGGCATTTCAGCAGTTTCCCCGCCGATCAGTGCCACCCCGGCATCTTCACATCCATCAGCGATGCCTGCTACAATTTGCTCAATTATCCCCGGATCATTTTTACCGCATACAATATAATCGAGAAAGAACAGCGGTTGTGCACCTTGGGCGACAATATCGTTGACACACATAGCCACCAGGTCAATCCCGACCGTATCGTGCTTCTCCAGTTCAATTGCCAGTTTCAGCTTTGTACCGACACCATCTGTCCCCGAAACCAGAACAGGCTCCTGATAATTTAATGATGTCAATTCAAACAGACCGCCAAATCCACCGAAACGCCCGAGCACTTCTTTGCGTCCTGTTCTGACAATATGTTTTTTCATGCGCTCAACCGCATCATAGCCTTTTTCAACATCCACTCCGGCCGATTTATAGATATTTCCCATCATATTCTCAACCTCTTTTCCCCGATGAACTGCCAGTAAATGGTCGGGTTTTGTTCAACTTCTGAAGACAACTCCATGCTCACTGTTTTTCTTCACTGGATAATTTCCAGTCATGCAAGCCATGCAAATCCCTTGATGGATCGTTTTATCTTTGACGATGGCTTTTTCCAGCCCGGCTTCTGATAAATATGCCACACTGTCCGCTCCGATCATCTCACTTATCTTATCAATCGTATAATTGGCAGCAATCAATTCATCCCGTGTTGACATATCAATCCCGTAGTAGCATGGGTGCTGAATCGATGGTGAGGCGATTCTGACATGGACTTCTGCCGCACCTGCCTGCTTCAGCATGTGGACAATCCACTTGCTGGTTGTTCCGCGGATGATGGAATCGTCAATCATAGCAATCCGTTTTCCTTCAACAATCCCACGGACCGGAGCAAGTTTTAATTTTACACCCTGTTCACGCAGTTCCTGTGAAGGCTTGATGAACGTTCTTCCGACATAACGGTTTTTGATGATGCCCATTTCATATGGTAGACCGCTCGCTTCCGCGTAACCAATGGCTGATGAAATGCTGGAATCCGGAACACCGATGACCATATCCGCGTCTGCCGGCGATTCCTCGGCCAGCTCTTTCCCCATCAGTTTGCGTGATGCATGAACATTCATCTCATTGACATCACTGTCCGGTCGTGATAAATACACGTATTCCATCGCACACATTTTCCGCTGGCCTCTCATGGCAAAACGGGTTGATGCTATCCCCTCATCACTGATTGTTACCAGTTCGCCCGGCAAAACTTCACGTTCAAACGCTGCACCGATCTGATCAAAAGCACACGTTTCAGACGCCACCACATACGCATCACCGAGCTTGCCGATCGACAACGGCCTGATTCCAATCGGATCAAGTGCTGCATACATTTTTTCTTCAGTCAAAATGACAAACGCATATGCGCCGGTAATTTGATTGATCGCGTCAGTTATGGACGTTTCATTAAGCCCCATTCCTCTGCGTTTAATCAAATGTGCCAGTACTTCTGTATCGGAAGGTGTCTGTAAAATACTGCCTTGACCTTCAAGCTCACTGCGTAGTGTTTCAGCATTCATGATGTTGCCGTTATGTGCCAGTGCCATACCCTCATTCTGTGACCGGAACACTAATGGCTGAACATTTTCCTCCGCGCTGCCGCCCTGAGTGGCATAACGGACATGGCCGATCGCTGCGTCACCTGAAAGCTTACTGAAATCGGCTTGTTTAAAAACATCGTTGACAAGACCAAGACCTTTATGAGCCTTCAGTTCCCCGTCACTGACCACGACACCTGCGCCTTCCTGGCCGCGGTGCTGCATCGAATGAAGACCGTAATACGTCAGTTCCGCTGACTTTTCGTGACCCCAAATTCCAAACACACCGCATTCTTCATTGATGCCTTTCATTTCAGCAAGCACGGAATGGCTCCCTCCCATAAATTATGCAATATTTGGACATCTTCATCGATTAAAGTCTCATCGTTCGCTCTTATAAGGAATTTACCATGGTCGGTGACGGTGCCAATCTGACAGGCTTCAGTGACTGCCGCTTCAAACTGCCGTTGCTGGTGCGGTTTCACCGTGACAAGAAATCGTGACTGGGTCTCGCTGAACAGCGCGGTCGTCGGATTGCCAAAGATATCAGCTTCCAAGCCAAGTCCTTTGTCATTGAAGACACTTTCGGCAAGGGCAACACCCAGGCCGCCTTCAGCCAAATCATGAGCTGACTGGACAAGATCTTGCCGGATGGCCGTGAACAGCTGTTTCTGGCGTTCGGCCTCCACCTGTAAATCAATGAAAGGTGCTTTCCCCTGATATGTTCCCTCAACAACATTTTGCAGCTCACTGCCGCCAAATTCGGCCTTTGTTTCCCCAATTACATAAATCAGGTCTCCCGGTGCCTGGAAAAAGTTCGGCGTCAAATGCTCGAGCGATTCAATCAGTCCGACCATACCAACGACCAGGGTTGGAAAAATCGATTTGCCGTTTGATTGGTTATATAACGAGACATTCCCGCTGACAACCGGCGTTTCCAGTATACGAGCGGCTTCACTCATGCCTTCCACACTCTGTTGCATCTGCCAAAAAACTTCCGGATTGGTCGGATTTCCAAAGTTCAGTCCATCCGTCAGTCCGAGCGGCCGTGCACCTGAGCAGACAATGTTCCGTGCTGCCTCAGCTACAGCAATCTTGCCACCGGTTTCCGGATCGATATAGATGTATCGTGAATTACAATCTGTTGTGATCGCCAGCGCTTTATCCATTCCTTTAATCCGAATAACGGCTGAATCAGACCCTGGTGGTACGATGGAATTCGTCTGCACCATTGAATCATACTGATCATAAACACATTCCTTGCTGGCGATTGTCGGCTGCTGCAGTAGCTGCTTCAGCATTGCGCCATAGTCCGCCACATACGGAATCGTATTTTCCATTTGCTGAAATGCCTTAACGTACGCTGCTTCTTTTGCCGGCATATGGTACACCGGTGCATCCTCTGCCAGTGCGTCAACCGGAAGATGGGCAACGACCTCACCATGCTGTTTTAGCAGGAATGATTTTTCTTCGGTAACTTCTCCGACAGCCACTGCCTGTAAACCATATTTTTCAAACACATCAATGATTTCCTGTTCACGCCCCTGCTTCACGACAAGCAGCATCCGCTCCTGTGATTCAGACAGCATCAGTTCATACGGATTCATATCCGCCTCGCGCTGAGGCACGAAATCCAAGTTCATGACGATTCCTGTACCGGCTTTACTGGCCATCTCACTTGCTGATGACGTCAGCCCGGCCGCTCCCATATCCTGCATTCCAACGAGCGCATCCGAATGAATGACCTCCAGGCAGGCTTCGATCAGCAGCTTTTCCATAAACGGATCACCCACCTGAACAGATGGCCGGTCCTCGCCAGATTCATCACTTAAATCGACAGACGCGAATGTTGCACCATGGATACCGTCACGACCGGTTGGGGCGCCCGCATAAATAACCGTGTTTCCGACACCGGAAGCGATACCTTTTTGGATATCTTCATGATCAATCAGGCCAACACACATCGCATTAACGAGAGGATTTTCCTCGTAACTGTCATCAAACTGCACTTCACCGCCAACTGTTGGAACACCAACACAGTTTCCATAGCCCGCAATCCCGTGAACGACTTCCTGGAACAAGTACTTTGTGCGTCCGGATGTCAGTTTGCCAAATCTTAGTGAATTCATTAAGGCAATCGGACGAGCTCCCATTGAAAATACATCACGAAGTATACCGCCAACACCTGTTGCAGCCCCATGATACGGCTCAACAGCTGATGGATGATTATGGCTTTCCACTTTGAAAACGACCGCCTGACCGTCACCAATATCAATGACGCCTGCACCTTCTCCCGGTCCCTGTAAAACATTTAGGCCATATGAAGGAAACCTTTTCAGGAGCGGTTTTGACGTTTTGTAACTGCAATGCTCCGACCACATGACCGAAAAAATCCCTGCTTCCGTAAAATTTGGACGCCGCTGCAGGATGTCTTTAATCTTTTTAAATTCGTCATCACTTAACCCCATCCCTCGATACAATTTTTCCTGTTCAACTTTTTCCGGATTAATGTCATGCGTTAACAGCATAGGCGTCCCTCCAATTTTCGATCAGTGACTGAAAAAGTCTGATGCCATCGTCACTGCCGAGCAATTTTTCCACTGCGCGTTCCGGGTGCGGCATCATGCCAAGCACATTTCCGTCGCTGTTAATGATGCCGGCGATATCAGCAGCCGATCCGTTCGGGTTATTTTCATACGTAAAGACAATTTGATTATTCTTTTTCAATGCTGACAAAGTTTCATCATCAGCGAAATAATTACCTTCACCATGTGCGATTGGCAAATGGATGACCTTGCCTTGTTCATAGTTTGTTGTGAAGGGTGTCTCATGATTGGCAACGGCCAGTGCTTCATGATGACACATGAATGACAGATGCTTGTTAGGGAGCATTACCCCGGGAAGCAATCCGGCTTCCAGCAGTATTTGAAAGCCATTGCAGACGCCCAATATCGGCTTGCCCGCCTCGGCATGTGCTCTGATTTGCTGCATTACGCCTGATGCTGACGCGATGGCTCCCGAGCGCAGGTAATCACCGTATGAAAACCCGCCGGGAAGCAGGACCGCATCATAGTTTTCGAGATTGCTATGTTCATGCCAGACCAAATCAGCTTCCATCCCGAGAACGTTTTTGACGGCATGGTACATATCACGGTCACAGTTCGAACCTGGAAAGACGATGACAGCAAACTTCATGTGCGCGCAGCCTCCTCCACTTCAAAGTGATAGTCTTCCATAACCGGATTGGCCAATAGTTTATCGCACATGTCGCCAACGCGTTTATCAATCTCCGCGTGATCTTTCACGAACAGCTCAACCAATTTGCCTGTTTGTACGTCTTCCACTTCAGAAAATCCCAGCGCGTTGAGGGATGTCTGAATGGCTTTATTCTGCGGATCGAGTACACCCTGCTTCGGCATAATATGGATGGTCACTTTTTTCATATCCTGGCCTCCAGTCGATTGAATAGTTTTTGATAGACTGCCAGCAAATCGCCGGTCCCCTGCCGGAATACATCTTTATCCAGGTTTTCATTTGTTGTGATATCCCAAAGTCTGCACGTATCCGGAGAAATTTCATCGGACAATACGATACACCCGCTCGCCAGCCGTCCAAATTCCAGTTTGAAATCAACCAGTTTGAGATTTATCGAATCGAAAATTTTAGTCAGCTGCTGATTGATATCCAGTGCTTTTGCTTTTATCTCCTGCAGTTCGGATTCGGTGACATTACTCAGGAACAAGGCATGCTCATCATTAACCAGCGGATCCCCAAGCTCATCATCTTTATAAAACAGTTCAACAAGCGGCGGATTGAATGGTGTATCTGCTTCAATCCCGAGTCGTCGTGTGATGCTGCCTGCAGCCACATTCCGGACGACAACCTCCAAAGGGATGATTTCTGTCTGATGGACAAGCTGTTCAGTTTCCGAAAGTTTTTCAACAAAGTGTGTCTGTATGCCTTGTTCATTCAGTACGTTGAAAATGTAGGCGGAGATTTCATTGTTCAGACGGCCTTTTCCGGTAAAAACAGCCTTTTTCTCCCCATTAAATGCCGTTGCATCATTTTTGTAATCAAGTACGAGCTGCCCTGTTTTATCCTTGGCCTGATAAACCCGTTTTACTTTGCCCTCGTATAACAAATCTGTTTTCATGATGACACCTCAAGTCCGATTCGGTTGAATATCGCATCCACATTTTTCAGGTGGTAAGTGTAATCAAAACAATCGTCAATCTCTGCCTGAGTCAGCTTTGCAGTGACCTGTTCATCAGCTTCGACCAGTGCTTTAAAATGTGTTCCTGTCTCCCATGCCTGCATTGCTTTCGGCTGAATCAAATCATAGGCTTCTTCACGGCTCATACCCTTGTCAACAAGTGCAAGCAGAACGCGCTGGGAAAAAATAACCCCATGTGTTTTATCAATGTTACGTCTCATGTTTTCCGGAAATACGGTCAGTTTGCTGACAATGCCGGAAAAGCGATTCAGCATGTAATTCAGTGCAATCGTTGAATCCGGCAAGATAACCCGTTCTGCCGATGAGTGAGAGATATCCCGTTCATGCCAGAGCGAAACATTTTCGTATGCGGTCACCATATGCCCTCTCAGGACACGCGCAATGCCGGTCATGTTTTCCGTACCAATCGGATTGCGCTTATGCGGCATGGCCGACGAACCTTTTTGTCCCTTTGCAAAAAACTCTTCCACTTCACGTGTCTCTGTTTTCTGAAGGCCGCGGATTTCAGTGGCGAATTTCTCAATCGACGTGGCAATCATTGACAGTACGGAAATATACGCAGCATGACGATCACGCTGCAATGTCTGTGTCGATACCGGCGCAGGCGTCAGGCCGAGTTGCTCACACACATACGCCTCAACGAAAGGATCAATGTTTGCATATGTACCGACTGCGCCTGACAGTTTGCCGAATTCGATATGGTTTGCTGCGAGCTCAAAGCGTTCGAGATGACGTTTCATTTCTTCATACCAGAGTGCCATTTTCAATCCGAATGTCGTCGGCTCGGCATGAACACCATGGGTGCGCCCCATCATGACAGTATGTTTATGTTCGTTTGCTTTATTTTTCAGGACATCGATAAAATGATGCAAATCTTTACGGATAATGTCGTTCGCCTGCTTCAGCAAATAGGATTGTGCGGTGTCGACGACGTCTGTCGAGGTGAGCCCATAATGTACCCACTTACGCTCGTCTCCCAGCGTCTCAGACACCGCTCGGGTAAAGGCGACCACATCGTGCCGTGTTTCCTCTTCAATTTCATGAATCCGTTCAATCTGGAAAGAAGCGTTCTGTCGTATTTTCTTCACATCTTCAGCCGGAATAACGCCCAGTTCACGCCAAGCTTCACATGCGAGAATTTCCACCTCCAACCATGCATTGTATTTGTTTTCCTCGCTCCAGATCGCACCCATTTCTTCCCGGGTATAGCGTTCAATCATTGCTTTACCTCCTCATATGCTGTCAGCTGTTGTTTTGCTTCATCCAATGTATTTGCAATAAAGGTGATATGTCCCATCTTCCGTTTAGGCTTGATCGTTTCTTTCCCGTACAAATGCAGAAAACCGTGCTGCATTTTCGGAAGCTCATTTAAAGCCGTTTCCATATCGTCACCAAGAATATTGACCATAACAGCAGACCTGAGCAGTTCAATTGGCATCAGCGGCAAGCCGCAAATAGCCCTGATATGCTGTTCAAATTGTGACAGGTTACAGGCCTCAATCGTATAATGGCCCGAGTTGTGCGGTCTTGGTGCCATTTCATTCAGGTAAATATCGTCACCTTTGACGAACATTTCGATCGCAAACGTTCCGGCGATGTTCATTTTGTTTGCAAGTATCCGTGCTGCATCAAGCGCTTTTTGCTGTACTGCAGCACTGATGGATGCAGGGACTGTTGTTTTATATAAAATATGATCCTTGTGCTCGTTCTCGGAAATCGGGAAGAAAGTGATCTCACCTGATTGTCCGCGCGTGAACACGACGGATATTTCCTTATCGAAAGGGATCCATTGTTCGATCATGCATACATCATTCTGATCAGTAAATTCACATGCCGTCTTAATGTCATCATTCGTGTTTATCTTTAGCTGACCTTTGCCATCATATCCCCCGCTAACTGTTTTAACAACAGCCGGGAGCTGCATATTTCCCAAAACACGCTCGCACATCTCACTGTCCCTGACAATCTTATTAGCAGGGACCGGGAGCCCCGCTTCATTCATAACCGCTTTTTCCTTCCCGCGGTTCTGGGTGATCTCCAATGCATATGCACCCTGGTGGAGTTTGCCTGTTCGTTCAATATAAGCAGCAGCATCAAGATCAACATTTTCAAATTCATATGTGACAACATCACTGATGTCAGTCAGCTTTTGTATACCGTCCATATCATCATAGGCGGCTGTGATTTGCTCATCGGCAACCTGTGCAGTCGGACAGTTTGGTATCGGATCGAGCACCGCCACCTGATAGCCCATATATTTTGCAGCGATTGCCATCATCCGTCCAAGCTGGCCGCCGCCGATAATGCCGATCATTTTCATGGGAAGTATCACGTTATTGTTCTGCAATTTCATCCCTCATTTCATTCACCGCTTGTGTCATGCTTTCCCGGTAATCTTTCAATCTATCAGCAACTTCATTGTCAAATGCACCAATCATCTGGGCCGCCAAAAGACCAGCATTTTTGGCACCTGACCTTCCAATCGCCACCGTTGCAGTTGGCACGCCACCGGGCATTTGCACGATTGAAAGCAGAGAATCGAGTCCGTTCAGTGCTTTTGACTGGACCGGGACACCAATCACCGGGAGAGTTGTTTGTGAAGCAACCATACCTGGCAAATGTGCCGCACCGCCTGCTCCTGCGATGATTACTTTCAGACCATGTTCACGTGCCATTTTGGCATATGTAAACATATCATCAGGTGTCCGGTGTGCCGATATGACATCTTTTTCATATGAAATCTTTAGTTCGTCCAATACGCTGCATGTATGTTTCATCGTTTCCCAGTCTGAGATACTTCCCATAATAACGCCGACTTGTGCCATCATATCCCTCTTTCCATGATTTATCGTATAATTGATGTCAGCTCCAGACACTCGCTTCCCACAGCACCACGATTTTCTGCTCCTCCGAAAGTTCAATCACAGCCTCATTGACAATAAAAAAGTCTATCCGTCTCCTCCATATCTATGAGAGAAGATGAATAGACTTAGCATGCTCAATACATATTACCGGCAGAAACATGGCACCGGAAAAAGCACAATTGAACAGACGTGTTGCGATTGTGTCCCATCCTCCCTCATAGTCCGGCATTTACGGTGCCGGGTAGAAACTTTCAGGCCATATCCCCGAAAATATATGAGGCAGCGTATTTATTTGATGGTGAAATCATAGCAGATGACTACTGGTATTGTCAATCAAATTCGAACAATTAAATAAAAAAACTCTTTAACGTTCGTATTTCGCTTAATTATTCCCGGCTTTTCGGATCGATCAAGCAGAAAAAGACCTTAGAAATTCATCACCCCATATTTCATTGTTCGAGACTGACCCGCCTCGTTTCTGACATAAACCTATTCTTTAACTCAATACTGACTGCGGTTATTTCCCGGCTTGGAAATTGACCGCTGCGCTGCCGACGGCGTCCCGCCTCCCTGACCTTTGTGATTGTTGTTGAACAACCTTCCCCGACGGACTTGTTTCACCCAAAAGCCGCCGTGTATCTGTTTCGGTTCATAAGCAATAATAAAAGCTTTCTCATCTATTGATTTAATCGTTTCATAAAGCCTTAATTCATATTTTCTCGGTGTCAGAATTTGCATTGCCAGCCGGTCACCTTCCATTCCATAAGCAAACCAGCTGGTCACACCATACCCCTTTTCACGGAGCTGCCGCGTAAAATCGATGTTTGGATCGGATGAAATGACATTAACAGTAATGTAGCCGAGTGCCAGCTTTTCTTCAATTTTGGTACCGATAATCACACCCAGTCCAAAACCGAGCGCATAGGCGATGATATTCTGGATTTCGTTTAAATTGTCCAATACAAGTCCAAGTCCCAGGACGTACATGACAACTTCAAACATGCTGACAAATGCAGCCATATAGCGCCGACCTTTCAGCGTCAGGATCATGCGCATCGTGGAAAGTGACACATAAACGATATTGATGATTAATATAATCGTTACCATAACAATGGCATTACTTAGCAACGTTAATACCTCCTACCGGTCACAGCGGTACAATTGATTTTTCACGAACCATGACATTCACCCAATTTTCAGCTGTGCATAAACTGTAACACCATTTTTTATCGAAAAGAGGTGTCCTTATGGATCCGTTTAAACAAATGGCCGACTGGCGGAAAAACATGGATCATTTTTTTGGTGATAACTTTTGGAATGAATTTGAAAATATTATAAAGCCAACAATTCCGCAAATCAATATTTACCAACATGAGCATGAACTGTTATGCATTGCCAGCATACCCGGATTAACCGACCTGAAAAAAATTGAAATCTTTGTAGACCACACAACACTCGAACTGAAAGGCGCCATCGACATTGGCTATTCAGATGGTACCGTCGTCAAAGAAGAAATTCTGCAAGGTGTCTTTGAACGAAGCATTACATTACCATATCCCGTACGGCAGGACAAAATAAAAGCCACCTATCAAAATGGACTGGTAATCATTCATCTGCACCGGCTAATTTCAGATGAAAGCAGCCGTAATAAAGTGAGCATCCAATTGATGGATGACAATTAAGCCTTATTCGGTCCATACACACGTTTTTCATCTGATGACTGCCTCCCGCTAAGCCGCTTATTCAGTGATCGTTTCCAATTGGGGGCAAGCAGTTCACACGATGCCAGCTGCTCAGCCAGTTGTAAATCCCGTTTTTTCACATACATGACTTCGTTGCTGGCAGCAATCGTCCATTCGGGATACGGACGGTCGATCAGTTCCATTTCCATTCCCGCTCCGGCATATCCTTCCTGCAGCACGCGATAATACCAGCCGGTCAGCCCACTGTTTTGGATCTTTAAAGCTAGATCCATCACCCGAAAACGCCGTGCAGGCTTCCAACACGGTCTGCGCGGCTGGGAAACCTGGATGATACTGTCGCCGAACCGGTATGTATCGCCTATGCAAACCGTAGATTCATCAGCACGCGCCATCGACAGATTTTCCCCAAACCCGCCAACGCCAATGTCATCTATTTGCTCAACTTCACGCCAATAAGCATAATGTTTGGCTGGGTATGCAAAAAGGGCTTTGTGCGGGCCGCCGTGACTTTTCTTGTCTGCCACTTCATCATCGGTAAAACCTTCATGTCCAACCCAGCGCTTGCCGTCCGCAACGTTTTTAAAAATGCCGCTTTCCCACGGTCTGTTCATCCGGTCTTTCGCATCCGGACGGCCCATCTGTTTCACTTTTCCCGTCAGGATTTTATTGACAATTGGTTTCGTCACGTGAGCCACTCCTTTCATCCCTATTGTATCTTTAATGCCGAAAAAACGAAAACGCCGCATCCGCTGTCGTACTTCCATCATATTTTCCCCAATTTTAATATAAAATTATGAGAAACTTGTGATAAAATTATCATAAGACAGGGGGAACGAAATGAAAAAACATCTTTTTTGGATTTTGCCAGCTATTGTGATCATCATAGGTATTTGCCTGATTTTTAATCGGAGTATTGACGATGTAACGGAACAGCCGGAAGAGGACTGGAGCAGGAGCCTAAAGATTGGGACAACAACCGTCGATAAAAAACTGCCTGTCCGTGAAAACGAAGATGGTAATGTCGTCACCCAAACGTATGAGGAAAATATGGTCCGTTTTAAAACGTTCAATGACAACTTTGAATTGATTGACGAAACGCCTTTTGATATCCCGTTTGATAAATGGACACAAGTTTTCCTCCATGACGATCAGTTGATTTATCATGATTACAGGGATATTTGCGATCAGGATGGCAATGTGATTATTCCTGATGCCAAACGGTTCTATCCATTGGATCATACCGTCCTCTACATAAAAGAAAATAGCTTATATGAACTGGATCCGGCCGACCACTCGTCCGCAAAAATAATGGAGCTTGAAGAGGGGATCGAGGACATCATACCTTTTCAAGAAGAACAGACACGCTACTTCATGACGGAAACCTCTCGTAACAACAACATCGAACTCAATGTATATGAATTGGCTGACAAAGATGCCGAGCTTGTCCATGAAGAAAAATTCCAAATCGATGCCATGCAGACAGTCGACGATATTAATTTTGCCGTTCATGACGGAAATCTGGCTTATGTAATGGAAACTGTCCAGAAACAAACCCAGGGGTCACCAGAATCCTATACGTATTTTACAGAAAAACCATTAGGCAGTGATCAGGAAACGTCACTGCAGCAAATGACATTCCATGACCCCGTCGGTAAGGGCCTTCTTAGTGAGGCAAGTAATATCACCCTATCATATCAGGATGGCAGCCCGCAGCTTTTATTCAGTGCAGGCGGTTCGACAAAAACACTATACCAGGGTGACCAGGCATTCAACATTTATTCAGCCACCATCACAGACAGCGGAAGTATTCAAACTTCACGAAAAAGCAACACGCCCAAAGTATCCGGCCATCCGCAATGGATTGATGAGTCGACAGTAATGTGGCTTGAACGGGAAGGTGACACGACAAATATTTACGTGTCATCCAGCAATCCGGCCATCATTGATAAAGCAGCAGGTCTTGCAAAGGACGATTGGCTGCACGCATTGGGTAAAACGTTGGGAATGCTGGCTAAAGTACTAATCACGCTTCTGGTTTCCACCATCTGGCTGATGTGGCCGATTTCATTTATTGTGCTCATGTATCTCATTCAAGGCCGAAAACTGGATGAGGATCAGACGTGGTTCTTCTACGCCGGGATCGCGATTTATATGCTGGCTGTCTTTATTTTCAAGGACATTATCTTTATTGATGCCATGTTCGCCAGAGCTCCGGATTATTTAACATTTACCGGAAGTTCCTACATCTATATCCTGGCCTTTGCCGTGATGGCTTTCATTGCGGCACAATCAACAAAAACGACACGCGACTGGCATGCGCCGGCAAGGATATGCTGTTTTGCTGGAGCGCACGTCCTGATGCTTTTATCATTTTTCGGACCGTATTATTTTTAGTTGCCGGCAGGTTCGGGAAAATTCAGCGATTATCCAATAAACACAGATTTATCCCGCATATAACGGTCAGTAACCCGCCAAAATACGGCGGCTAACTGACCATAAATGTCCGATTCGGTTCAACTAACATTCAGGGGAATAAAAAGCAATTCCCCTGAATGAAGTTTCACTTTATGTTACAGTGAAATAACAAACAGAATCAATTGGGGGAACCAATCATGGCAGACCAACTTAGAAAAGCAACATTTGCCGGGGGCTGTTTCTGGTGCATGGTGAAGCCATTCGACCAGTGGAACGGGATTCATGCTGTCGTTTCCGGCTACACTGGCGGGCATACAGCGAATCCGACTTATGAAGAAGTGAAGAGCGGAGCAACAGGACATTATGAAGCAGTGGAGATTACCTATGATCCCGACGTCATGTCGTATGAGGAGATTTTAAATATCTACTGGCGGCAGATCGACCCGACTGATGACGGCGGACAATTTCACGACCGTGGGGATTCATACCGGACAGCGATTTTTTATCATGACGAAGAACAAAAAGCACACGCTGAAAAATCAAGACAGTCGATTGCTGATAGTGGCAAATTCAAAGATCCGATTGTCACAAAGATTTTACCGGCACGGGCGTTTTATCCGGCTGAGGATTATCATCAGGATTACTATAAAAAGAACAAGGACCATTATCAAAAAGACCGGGCAGAATCCGGACGCGATGAATTCATAGAGAACGTATGGGGAAAGCGGGCTTAGACGCTCCCCTTTTTTGATGGTTGTTCTGTTGATATTTCCTTTCTTTTGTTGATACCCACTGCAGCCAGTACGTTTCAAATGTTTTAATTTCCCTCAGAACTTGTTTGAAAATCTACCGTGGCATATACTGGTGTTTCAGGCTTGAATTTTTGCCGATCATCATTTTCTCGTCGGGAGCGGACAACATGTCAAATCGTCAATCACTCACACCTTTAAAAATGCTGTTATTCAGTTTTCACGCTACGAATACGATCATTCTCAGTTTTTTGCCGCTTTATCTGGAATATAAAGGACTCAACGGCACAGAAATTGGCTGGGTGCTGGCGGTCGGGCCGCTCGCTGCTATCTTTGCTCAGCCATTCTGGGGGTATATGAGTGATAAATATAAAACTGTGAAGAACATTCTATTAATCTGTATCGCCGGCCTGCTCGTCAGCAGTGTCATATTTTTTCAGATGAATGGACTAATTGCCATTTTGATAGCCGGTTTTGTATTTTATTTTTTCACGTCCCCGATTGGCGGGCTTGGCGACAGCCTCGGACAGCGGCGCGCAGATGATTTGAATATCTCGTTCGGAACGATTCGTACATGGGGATCAATAGGCTTTGCGATTTCCTCACTGATTGTCGGCCAAATTCTGACAGCTGCCGGCATTCAGTATATGATCTGGCCATATCTGTTTTTTGGCACGATTGCGTTGATTGTCACCTTTCGCCTGACCGATGTGAAAGTGGAATCGGATCCGGTCCAATTACGGGATGTCCGGAAACTTATTCAAAATAAACCATTCATGCTGTTTTTGTTTTTGATCATGTTTATCACAATGACACACCGCGCGAGTGACAGTTTCATCGGATTATATATCACGCAGCTGGGCGGGAACGAAGGCCTCGTTGGCATCGGATGGTTTGTCGGAGTCGCCAGTGAGGCATTGGTCTTTGCGTTTGCCGGACGCTGGTTCCGCACGTATCATACGCTTGTTTTTGTGATTTTTGCTGGTATCGTCTACAGTCTGCGCTGGTTTCTTTATGCGGCGGCTGACGATCCGATGTATATTATTATGCTGCAATTGCTGCACGGCATTACATTTGGCGTGTTCTACCTGGCTGCACTGGACTATGTTACCAGACTGATTCCCAAACTGCTGCAGTCGACCGGTCATCTCATGTTTTATGCAGTGTTCTTCGGTATTTCCGGGATAATCGGCTCACTCCTCGGTGGGGCGCTAATTGATTCGTACGGAGGTGGCGTCTTATATGCGGTTTTGGGATTCTCGGCAGCAGCCGGCGTACTCTTCCTGAGCATTTACCATACCATGACTTCCAGAAAGCAAGTCCGGCAATTTTAAAAAAGCGGAACCACCGAATGTGTGGCGCCGCTTTTTCACTAGCTGAGGAAAATAAAATATAAAACAAATATGACAAACAAACCATACATAATCGGATTAACCTCTTTCATGCGGCCTTTCAGAATCATCGTGATTGGATAGAAAATGAACCCTATGGCAATTCCCGTTGCGATACTGTATGCTAGCGGCATCGAAATGACTGTCAAAAATGCCGGCACAGCTATTTCAAACTGATCCCAATCAATATCTTTTAACGAAGCTGACATCATGACACCGACAATAATCAATGCTGGTGCCGTCACCTCCGAGGTCACAACACTCAATAATGGCGAGAAAAACAATGCCAGAAGAAAAAATCCTGCGGTAACAACCGATGCAAATCCGGTGCGCCCACCTGCTCCTACACCTGCTGTCGACTCGATATAGGAAGTGGTCGTTGATGTCCCGATAACGGCACCAGCGACTGTTGCAGCAGAGTCCGAAAATAAAGCTTTTCCCGCACGCGGCAATTTATTATCCTTCATCAGCCCGGCCTGGTTAGCAACGGCGACAAGCGTGCCCGCTGTATCAAAGAAATCAACAAATAAAAACGTGAGAATCACGACAAGCATTTCAATCGTGAAGATGTCACCAAAATGCATAATGGCCTCACCGAATGTCGGCGCAACACTAGGCACTTCCCCGACAATCCCGCCGATTCCGGACGGCGTATCAATCAAACCGGTCAACATGCCGGCAAGCGCTGTGATGATCATGCCATAGAAAATGCCACCTTTAATGTTCAAGCTCAGTAAAATCACCGAAACCGCAATTCCAAAAATGGCCAATAGAACGGTAGGTGACGTCAGATCGCCCAATGCCACGAGTGTCGCATCATCCCCGACAATGATCCCGGCATTCTGAAAACCGATAAAAGCAATGTAAAGACCGATTCCTGCACCGACGGCCATTTTCAAATTGGAAGGAATCGCATTAATAACTTTTTCCCGCAAACCGGTCAGTGTCAAAACGATAAAAATGAGTCCGGATGCCAAAACACCAGCCAGTGCGGTTTCCCAAGGGATTCCGAATCCTAATACAACCGTGTATGAGAAAAATGCATTCAAGCCCATACCAGGAGCGAGAGCAATCGGGTATTTTGCAAGCACTCCCATGATGAATGTACCCAAAGCGGCAGCAATTGCGGTAGCCGTAAAGACCGCACCCTGATCAATCCGTGTCACCCCTTCAGGCAGTTCTTCCACTCCGACCAATGCTAGTGTTGAGGGGTTTACAAACAAAATATAGGCCATGGCCAAAAATGTCGTCAACCCTGCCATAAACTCACGCTTGTAATTCGTGCCATGTTCTTCAAAACGAAAATAATTTTTCAACGTTCTCCTCCTCACTTTTTCTTAAATGCGTGTTGAAAAAGGGCGTTTCATTTTCACCGGACTTTTTGAACATCCTCAAAAAAATAAAAAGCACTCCTGATTCACAAGAGCGCTACAAGACAGTGCAAGAAAAAGCAATCAGAAGAGACATAACCATGCTCATCATAATTACTATATCCTGCGTAGTCAGACCATTTACGGTGGTCCGGTAGAGACTCTTGGGCCATATCCCCGAAATTATACGCAAATTATTAAATTGTAACATTAGGGTACGATAAACAATCGATAATGTCAATTGAAATACGAACTTTTTGTTATAATTTATTTAAAATGTTCGTTATTCCCATTCAATCGTTGCCGGTGGTTTGCTGGTGACATCATAAACGACCCGGTTAATATGCGCGACATCATTCACCAGACGTGTTGATATCTTCTCAAGGACATCCCATGGAATGCGCGCCCAATCAGAGGTCATGCCATCAACTGATGTGACTGCCCTAATACCGATTGTATAATCATATGTGCGCGCATCTCCCATCACGCCAACACTGCGGATATCAGGCAGAACAGTGAAATATTGCCAAATGTCCCGATCCAGACCGGCAGCCGCAATTTCCTCACGTAAAATGGCGTCCGATTCGCGGACAATCTCAAGTTTTTCCTCCGTCACTTCCCCAAGCACGCGGATAGCAAGCCCCGGTCCGGGGAAAGGCTGCCGCCAGACAATGTTTTTCGGCAGACCAAGCTGCAGACCGAGCTCACGGACTTCATCTTTAAACAATGTGTTCAGCGGTTCAATCAGCTCAAATTGCATGTCTTCCGGAAGCCCGCCGACATTATGATGCGACTTAATCGTCTGAGCGGTTTCCGTACCACTTTCGATTACATCCGTATAAAGCGTCCCCTGTGCCAGAAAATCAATATCTTTTAATTTGTCTGCTTCATCATCAAAGACGTAAATGAATTCGTTTCCGATGATTTTCCGTTTCGCTTCCGGGTCATCAACTCCCTTTAGCTTTGACAAAAACCGGTCAGCCGCATCGATTTTAATGACATTCATATCAAAATCATCCTGAAAGGTTCTCGTGACCTCGTCCGCCTCATTTTTCCTAAGCAATCCATGGTCGACAAAAATACATGTCAGCTGTTTCCCGATGGCTTTATGGATCAACGCGGCGACAACCGATGAATCCACACCGCCACTGAGTGCACACAACACGTTTCGGTCGCCGACTTGTTTCCGGATATTCTCAACTTCCATGTTGATAAAATTCTCAATCGTCCAATTGCCTTCGCAGCTGCATATGTCATAAACAAAGTGTTTCAGCAGCTGATGGCCATATTCCGAATGCCGTACTTCCGGATGAAACTGCACACCATACAACCCGCGATCCGGATAGCTCATAGCTGCAATCGGCGTCGATGGACTGGTGGCATCCGTCTGAAATGCGTCCGGGGTCTTCATTACTTTATCACCATGACTCATCCAAACCGTTTGTTTAACAGGTGTATCCTTGAACAAAACCGGGTCTTGATTCAGATTAATTTCCGCCTTGCCATATTCACGGTTTGACGTTCTCGAGACGTCACCGCCAAAGTATAAAGCCATCAGCTGCATACCATAGCAAATGCCCAAAATTGGAATTCCCAGTTCAAAAATCTCGGGATCGCAGCGGAAACTTTTGTCATCATGAACACTGTGGGGACCGCCTGACAGAATGATCCCTGTTGGGTTCATTTCCCTGACCTTATCAGCTGTTATCTTATGGGAGTGCAATTCACTGTAGACACCATGTTCCCTGATACGTCTGGTAATCAGCTGGTTATACTGACTGCCAAAATCCAGCACTAAAATCATATCGTTCTGTTCCATTCACTTCCGCTCCTATCAAACACAGCATTTTTCTTATAGAGGTTGTTCAAACTCATCGAGCATGAGCTGACGCCCAGTCGCGCGCGAATTCTTGCAGGTGTCGCGCGAAATCACACCCGTGCCGCGCGAATTAACGCTTTTCCTTCCGATTATCCAATAAAATAGCCTGAACTTCTGCCATTATGCAGCCAAAGCCGCACGAAGACAGAAATCCAGGTTATCATACATCAACCTATCGAATTCCGCCTTCATAGTCAGAGCATTTACGGTGCTCCGGTAGAAACTTTCGATCCATATTATCGAGGATATACGAATGGCGTTTGAAATCATTTTTTAGTGGATGCTCAAAAAGTATGGGTATCCTCCCTGTTTGAACATGCCTGTTAGTACTCATTTATTCTACTAATCAACCAGGCATGCGTCAAGCCATGATTTGCTTCATTAAATTTTTCCATAACTGGCTTAATTCAATGGTTTCCTCACTATTCATCTCGTTTTTATACAATATTTGTTCGTAATGACGTGTCAAGTGATGCATCGCGGTAGTGCTGTAACGGAAGTCAACCCGTTTGGCGAATTCCCGCAATGTCTGGTCGGGATTTTTGAACAAGCCTTTATGCTTTAGAAGTGCGAGCAGATAGTGATAGGCTTCCTGGAACGTCTGAGCATCCTTTTTGCGCTGCAGCTTCCAGAATAAATAAGCTGTCCGCCAGCGGAATCTTGTTCTGTAGATAAAGAACACAATCAACACAGCCACTGCAACGACAATCAGCACATACCACCAATTTATGTCAATATTTTCCGTATTATCGTTATTTTGTGCTGTCGCCGCTTCTGTATCATCTTCCTCAAGTACCTCTTCCTGCTGCCCCTGAGCTATTGCTTCTTCTTCCTCGGAATCCAGTGCACTGTCCTGCTCGATATCATCCATATTCATATGAAAATCAGTCAAGTTCGAAAAACCCTGTGTCGGCTCAAAGGGTACCCAGCCTGAACCGGGAAAATATACTTCTACCCAGGAATGGGCATTGGCATTCGTGACTTCATAAATATCATAATCATCCGTTGTATCGCCGTTTTCAATCACCTTGCCACTTGTAAACCCTTTGGCCCAGCGTGCCGGGATATCAAGCGAACGCAGCATGACGACCATTGACGTGGAATAATTATCACAATACCCCACTTTTGAATCAAACAGGAACTGATCCACGTAATCCTGATCTTCCTCAGGCACCGGAACGTTATTAATCTGGTACGTAAACCCGTTTCTGCCAAAATAAGATTCAATGGAACGGGCGCTATCATAACGGTTGTCATCATCTTCCGTAATATCTGCCGCCAGCTCGCCGACACGCTCCGGCAACGATTCAGGGAGCTGTGTATAGCGCTCTTTTATGGCTTCAGGATCATCTTCAGGTCTCGCTTCACGCAGTTTATCGATGGCAAAAGACGGGGAATGATAAGTAATGGTATACTGATCAAGTTTGACACTATCCCCATCCCGTTCTGTCCCGATTTCTCCATGCTCGTAGTCTGTCCGCAAATAAAAGTCACGCTCTGAGGTCACTTGCGAAATGCCATACGGATAAACCAGTTTTTCCATATCACTGTCATCATGAAAGTCCAGCATGGTATCAAATTCTTCAGTTTCAACGCTTGGTGAAAATGTTTGCATGCCGATTCGCTCACCGCTCATCAGTTCATACTGCGGCTCAACAGATTTTTCCCAGCCTTTGCCGGTATAGACATCTTTCGTTTCCACACGCCAGTAATGCTCATCTTTCGCTGCTGCCTGAAAAACGGGCGTATAGTCCTGTAAGAATGAGCCCCCCAGCCGGCTGTCATCTTCGCCATATCCCACTTTTTGTATTCCTGATCCATTGTCCGGACCGCCGGCATTTTCAGCGGCACTTTGGATGAATGGAACTGGATCAGGCCATTGCGGATTAAATTTAGGGGCGGCATATCCGATCAAAGTCGAAAACAGGACAACCCCAACGAGTGGAATCACCCACACGGGAGTTTTCTTAAGCCATGAGAAATGAACTGACTCCCGATCGATTTCTTTGAAAAAATTCGACATACCGAGCGCAACAAACGATACAATAAACGTGCGGACAATGGCAGCATCCGCCTCATATGGTGTAAATGTATCCAATAAACATAGATAAACAAATGTCAGTAAAACGAACACAAATACTCGCTTCATGACGATAAACCAATAATGGAGCAGATAACTCAGCATCCAAATGAGCAGCAAAAATAACACACTGCGGAATAGAGGCGTGAGCTCGTACCATTGCTGGGCAAATAAAGCATTCAAGTTGAAGGCCATTTCCACCAACAATTGCTCAATCCATCTTCTGCTTAACATTGGCGCTGCCATAAACAGACTGTCAATAATCAGTATGAGCCCCAAACCTTTCAGCGGCATTGAAAGCCACCATTTCACACCAAGCATCGAAATAAAGAAGCAGAACACGGTATACAAAATGAACACTGTCATATTGGCGACATCACCGATTTGATTAACGGGATACAACCATTCCAAAAATAATATGAATGCACAAATATATAATAGAGAGGTGTATATATAAGGGATTTTTCGTTTCAAACGCTTTTCACCTCAATTATGTTACCGGCTAATTCATTTTCGGTGAGAACATTGATCACAACACCTTCTGAACGAAGTCGCCGGATCATGTTCTGTTCGTAAGTGGAAATCAGTGATGATGCCTGAATCAAAATCACTACAAGGTTCCTTGTCCGTTGTCTCATCTGCTTGATCACGTCCTGGAGCTCAGTTTCCAAATGCGTTGTGACAAGAATCATATTGGTGCCGGACGGGATTTGCATTATTTTTTCCCGTAACTTAACGGCAAACGGAATGGTGCCTCCAGGCTGAATCCTTGTCAGGTGCCTTCTTATCCAATCTTTTTTGCCCGGATCATGATGCACCGGGAAATAAACAGTGCCCTCCCCAATGGACAAAAAGCCTGTCTGTGATACCTGCTTTTGAATCGATTCAAGTAGAGACATTGTCAGTTCAATCGCCGTTTCAAATGCCAGTTCATTCAATCCCTGGTCATGACAGGCATCCAGGATGACCAGCGTATCTGTGCTTTTTTCCTGTTCAAATTCCTTTGTGATGACGGTATTCTTTCGCGCTGTCTGTTTCCAGTCGATCCAGGAGAATTTATCACCCGGCATATATTCACGAATACCTGTGGCGACATTGGTATTTTTTAAATTCACCGCGTGTGACGAAGCCGATCCCTGGTCATAACTGTTGATATTTTCGGTAATTCTGACTGACCGCTCATTTGGAAAGACGACAATCCGATCATCCACATAAAAAATATGCTCTTTTTTCACAATGCCGAATACATCACCGGTCCGAATCCGCACTGCCCGCAGCCGGTGTTCACCCCGCGGTATTTGCTCAATAGAGTAAGGCATGTCAATGTTACGCTTGAAGCCGGGAAAGACAACTTTTTTAATCTCACGGGTCATATGCCGTTTTTCCGGCTTCCTCAATAAGCGATACCGTTCAAGATAGTTATCCGCTTTCTGAAGGGTATCGGGAAATAGCTCTTCACAAATACAATAATATAATGGATATGGAATGGAACGTTTAATGCGAAGGTTTACCTGAATATGATCTCCTGCCCTGGTGACATAGCGGGAAAGGTCTCGTGTAACATGCCAGTTTTTAATGGGATAAAATAATAACCCTAGATGATACAAGAAAATCGGCAGGCTGGCAAAAAACAGAAACCAGCTGACAAATCCGCCCTGGAACATCGCAAACGAAAAAAGAAGCAGCAGCAGAAAGATAACGAAACTTAAGTTACCCGCAAACCTTAGCTTATCCTTCATCAATTAAATTCCTTTCGAATGGGAATATATGTGTTTCGTACGATTTCTTCAATAATCGAATCACTTGTCATGCCATCATATTTAGCTTCGGTGTTTAGAATGATCCGGTGAGCCAATATGAATGGCGCCAGATACTTGACATCATCCGGCAGAACATAGTCACGCCCATGAATGTAAGCATACGCCTTGGCTGCTTTCATTAAAGCGATCGAACCACGCGGGCTTACACCGAGATAGATAGCACTGTTGTTGCGTGTTCCGGTTACCAGTTTGATAATATATCGCTGCACATTCCGATCGATATAGACCTCCTTGACCGCTTCCTGCACATCCATAAGTTCGTCTTTATCCATCACGGCTGAAATCGCCTCAATCGGGTGGTTTTTGGACGTGCGTTCAAGCATACGCATTTCCTCTTCAGCTGACGGATAGCCCAGTTTCATTTTAAGGATAAACCGGTCAAGCTGTGCCTCGGGAAGCGGGTATGTTCCTTCATATTCAATTGGATTTTGTGTCGCCATGACAAAGAACGGCTTTTTCAAAGGAATCGTTTTGCCGTCAACCGTGACGTTCATTTCTTCCATGCCTTCAAGCAATGCGGATTGTGTCTTTGGTGAGGTGCGGTTAATCTCATCTGCCAATACGATATTTCCCAGAATCGGACCTGAGCGGAATTCAAATTCCAATTCCTTCGGGTTATAGATGGATACACCGGTTACATCGGCAGGCAATAAATCCGGCGTGAACTGGATACGTCTAAAATCGCAATCCAGTGATTTAGCCAAAGTTCTGACAAGCATTGTTTTGCCGACGCCCGGCACATCTTCCAGTAAAACGTGACCCTGGGCAAGAAGGGCAACAAGGCTGAGTGTTGCTTCTTCCTCTTTGCCGATCATGACTTTATTTATATTCGTTAAAACTCTCTCAATCTTTTCATTGAAAACGGCAGTATCCTCCATCATCCAGTAAACGCCTCCCAGCATTCTATTAGAGGTAATCATTCTATTCCATGTTTACTATACTAAAATGACCGTTGAAGTAAAAGCGGGACAGACGCCATGTCCCCCTCTCGTTACTCTATCAATGCTAGAATCCATTATGCATTATAATCTGACTTTTTATACATTTAGCATTGGGTTGTCTTTCATACCCACCCAAATATTGGACTGTTCCAGCTGAAATGCCAGCTTAAGCAGTTGGTTCTCTTTCCCTTTGGAAGCCATTACTTGGACGCCTAACGGAAGTCCTTCCCTTGAAACATGCACAGGCAGCGACATGGCCGGCTGACCGGTCAGATTGGCAAGCTGCGTAAATGGTGTATAAGTGAGACTTGGCAAAAAGACATCCCAAATGATGGCCTGCTGCTGTGTTTTATCTGCCTTTTCCATTTTTTGGTGCAAAGCTTCCTGATCGGCTTGCGAATGGCTCAGCTCTCCTATTTCAGGTGCCGTGTAGGCCGTGGCTGGTGTAATGAAAAAGTCATACGTCCGGTGAAAGGCTTCCATTTGTGCAGCCGCCATATCCCATGATGCAAGACTTTCTGAAAAGTCCGCTGCGGAAACCGATTTTCCCGCCTCATGCAACAGCCATGTTTCGATTTCAACATCGTCAGGCGTGAGTTCTCTGCTCAGCGAACGTTCCAACTGAGCCGTAACCGCGGAAATTTCACCGCTGTTCATCATATAGTAATCTTGCATTAACCGGATGCCGTCCACATCATGGACTTTTTCTTCCACAGTATGCCCGGCTTTCTCCACCCATTGCACTGTTTTGGCAACCGCTTCTCGTGCATCGTCTGACACAGGTGTGCCAACCGGTGATTCCGTTGTATAGGCAATCCGGAGCGGTTTCGTAAAAGGTACTTCCATATCTTCTTTATATGATCCTGAAAATGCCGGTGTCTGAAACGCCGCTTCAGGCTGAACGACCTGCAAGATATCGAGCAGTGCCGCACTGTCACGGACACTCCGGCTGAGTACAAAATCAATCGATGCCCCCTGCCATTGCCGGCCGGACCCGGGTCCGACGGGTGTACGCCCGCGTGTCGGCTTTAATCCGAACAATCCGGTGAATGAAGCCGGGATGCGAATCGAGCCGCCGCCATCACTGGCACCCGCAGCCGGAATAACGCCGGCAGCAATTGCCGCAGCAGCCCCGCCACTGGAACCCCCTGACGAATGATTCGTGTTCCACGGATTGCGTGTCGGACCATAAAGCTCAGGCTCGGTAATGTTTTTCAAGCCGAATTCCGGTGTATTGGTATGTCCCATAAATAAAAATCCGGCTTCGCGCAGTTTGCTGACAAAATTCGCATCGCGCTGACTGACCGTGTCCTTCATTAATTTTGAAGAAGATGTGAGCAATTCACCGGCAATTGACTGTGACAGGTTTTTCAATAATATCGGAACCCCCGCAAATGGCTGTTCGGTATTAATATTCTCTGCCTCGGCCATCACACGGTCTTTGCGGTCATGTACGACAGCATTCAGGGTAGGATTGACCTGTTCAAGGCGCTGGAAAGCAAGATTAAGAAATGC
The DNA here is from genome assembly GCF_035301925.1 of Lentibacillus sp. GTDB lineage: Bacteria > Bacillota > Bacilli > Bacillales > Amphibacillaceae > Lentibacillus. The sequence goes on from NZ_DATGTI010000004.1 coordinate 50,489, forward strand.
TTGTGGCGTGAGTTCGTTCATCCGGATAAGTTCAGCGATATCGGTTGCATCCAATTTCAAGTATGTTTGCAGGTTCATCATATTCCTCCTGTAATGTGCTACCACTTATTGTATCACGTTATCCGGTGATTGCCGATTTTTCTGATACTTAAAAATAGTATTTGCACGACACGTTATCACGTTTTTTTCGGGAAGGTCCTCTGCTTTCTGTGATTTTCAGTCACATGATAAAACCAATAACATATGACAAAACGAGCATTGCACATAGCGGCAACAACTGCAGGCAACCGTAAAATAACCTTAACTCATCCGAGCACCTCATTTATGACTGTCATCGCCGTCTGCGTTTCCTAAAATTCATTGTTTATACGGTATAAGACTTTCCATTCCAGCCAAACTAAAGTGCAGTCCGGGCTTGTTTGTCTGTGATCATGAAAGGAGAAAGAAACGATGAGAAGAAAACAGGGCATGATACGTTATGAACATAACAGGACGGCTATTTTTATCAGGGATCTCGGGAGACATAACATGCACAAACCTAACGGTAAAAGGTAAATCAAATGGCCAAGAAATATGGGAAGCACATTGACAAACTTGAAGCGCTGCTTTGGAGTATCGCCCTGCCCGGATTTGGACAACTTTTAAACCGGAAATTTTTTAAAGGTCTATTACTTATTATTTTGGAATTCGTTATAAATGTATTGGGAAACTTCAACGATATCATCATTTTAAGCTTTCATGGCAACATACAGGAAGCCATTAATCAGACAAATTACGGGTGGCTCATGTTCTATCCGTGTCTCTATTTCTTTGCCATGTGGGATGCATACAAAGACGCTGAAGGTGAAAGCAAACCATACGCCTTTGTCCCATTCGTCTTTTCAGCTTATTTCGTAACCGTGGGATTAATCTTTTCACCGATTTTTACGATATTTGGCCAGCCAATCGGGCCGATGTGGCTGCCAATGCTGGGAGGCTTGCCGGTCGGCCTTACTGTTGGCGGCATCATTCGCTGGTTGCTGCTGAAAAGACTGGAAAGGGACAGGGATATCGGTACATAGAATATTTACCAACAACGGTTGAAAGAAACTTACGCAAAAACATGATTCATTCATGTTCTAAATCGTATTTTCGAACAACTTACTTAGATGGGCGTAATAGATATGTTTGCTAAAGAACTGAGCGGGCAGTTTTCACTAATATGCCAAAAGCATAGATAAGCGTGTTCGTTATTTATAATTTTTTAACCGGAATGAAGGTATTTTTATATTTAAAAAAGTACAACAAACGAATTACCGTGCTGTTGACAGGTGGGCTACACGGAAAAAAGAAACCAAACCTCCGTACGATTTGGTCAGATAGTTGCTATATTATTTCGTATGTTTCTTCACCAAAACGGACCTGTCATGTTCACGTAAAGATCCTTTTTTCTTGTTTTCTTTTACGCCGATAAACAACACCTATGATGCCGATCATGACAACAATGATCGGAATGACAGTCATGAATAAAGTACTCCCCAGTATTGAATCTTCCTTAACGTCGTTTTCAGTTGTTTCCGATACTTTTTTCTTTCCGGGTTTTTCTAACTGAAAAGAAGAAATAACCTCACCATTTTGTTTACGGAGTTTCAGCACACCTTCATCACTGATATCCTGATGCACTTCTTCATTGATCTTATGTGTATAAGTCAGGTGGTGTGCCGTTTTATATTTTTCATTGCCGGCTTCAAAAATCGTTCCTTTATCAATAGCAGATTGCTCAAAGTTTGCAAAACCATAGTCCAATAAATCGATGGTATCCTCATAAGACGCCTTCTTTAATTTGGCGTTTAATGTAATGACAATCAGGTTTAAGTCATCCTTTTGCGCTGTTGTCGCCAGCGTATGTCCGGACTGATCAACAAACCCGGTCTTCCCGCCGGTTATATCAGGCTCCTGCCGCATTAATTTGTGATGGGACACAAGTGTCGTATCCCAGGATTCGCCGTTCCACTCAAGCTCGATGGTCCCAAAAATATCCCGGAACGTTTCATTGCGGATAGCGTACTGCGTTATTTTGGCCATGTCTTCTGCCGTTGTCATGTGGTCGGAATCAAAGAGACCGTGGGGATTTTCAAAGTGTGTGTTCTGAATACCGACTCTCTTTTGCAAGTATTCGTTCATATCAGATGCGAACTGCCCCACACTGCCGCTAACATGTTCGGCAATCACCACACCTGCATCATTACCGGAATTAATCAACAGTCCCTGGATAAGTTTTTTTAATGTGACCTGCTCACCTTCCTCCAGATAAACGCTACTTCCTCCAGTGTTCCTTGCTTTTTCACTGACCGTTACCGTATCATCAAGGTCAGCCGTTTCGATGGCAAAAATAGCTGTTGCAATTTTCGTTAAACTCGCCGGATACATCGGGGCATTTGCATTTTTTTCATAAAGGATATCACCTGTCTCCGCATCGATCATTACAGCGGCTTCACTGGCTAAGGATGGTTCTGAGCTATCCGATTCAGCATCCGAAACAGTCATGAAAAGTGGATTTAAGGCTATGATGGTTGTCAGAATTAATAATCGTTTAATCACAATAACACCTGCTTTAATCTATCGAACATTCTATTTTTTCATTTTACAATATTTTTGTCGAATTGTTGTCCACTTTGACAAATTGTTATCTACTTGTAATTGGGACATCTTGGAAACGCGACCCTATAGCGGGATAAAGTGGCGGCAATTGAGCAGAATAAGGGTGCAATGTACAAGCGTCAGCCGGAAAATGCGTAAAGGAAACGTAAATACACATTCATTGAAATATGCCCAGAAAAAGTATAGGATATAAATAATAATTATTATTTAATAACTGTTATAAAATGTCTGCAGGTAGGATTTTTTCACGACGTGCAGCATCCCATTACCGTTACTTGTCCAGATGCGGCATAACTTCGGCAGCGACAGCTCCCCTCGGTATAAAGATACTGATCCAGATTAAACTTTTAGCCGTAAAGGAAGTGACATAGATGACAAATGACGCGAATGCCATAACGTTTGAAAATGTGAATTATGGCACGGATGGCATACATATTCTGAAAAATATTACCGGGGCCATAACTGAAGGGAAAATCACGACCGTTGTCGGCCCTTCAGGCGCAGGCAAAACAACTCTGTTCAAATTATGCAACGGTTTGCAATCACCAGACTCAGGCACTATTAATATCCAGGGAAAACCAATTGACAGCTATAATCCAGTCGAATTACGCCGCAAAGTCGGTATTGCGCTGCAAAACGCAACCATGATCAGCGGGAGTATCCGGAAGAACCTCGAACTTCCGTTAAAACTGCAGGGACATGAATTGCCCGAGGAGCGTGCCGGCGAATTGCTGAATATTGTCGGGCTGCATGACGTATCATTAGAAAAGAAAACAAAGGACTTATCCGGCGGACAGCAGCAGAAGTTATCGATTGCCAGAACACTTGTGAACCAGCCGGACATTCTGCTGCTTGATGAGATCACTTCTTCATTGGATAGTGTCTCCCGCCAGGATGTCGAAGAGCTGATCACACGTATTAGCCGCGAATATGGCACAACGATTTTATGGATCACGCATAGCCTGCAGCAGGCGATCACAATCGGCGACGAGACATGGGTCATGATGGACGGTGAAGTGGTGGAAACCGGCCCTAGCAATTTTTTGAAGCATCCGCAAAATGATCGGGTAAAACAATTTGTGCGAGGTGAAATCGAATGAGCTTTCTGACATTATCCATATCTCTACTATTCGTCATCATCCCGATTGTTTTATCCAAAACGCTGAATCTTGGACTGGAAAAAGATACAATCATTGCAGCGCTACGATCGATCATCCAGCTGCTGGCTGTCGGGTATGTTCTGCAATTTGTGTTCAACTATGAAAATTTGCTTTATATCGTGCTGATGGTCATACTGATGATTGTCGCTGCCACACATAATGCACAGAGAAAAGGCGCTGCCATCAAAGGAATTATTTGGAAATTAGTCGTTACATTTATTTTTGTGGAAGTACTGACACAGGCCATTTTGCTTGGGTTAAACATCACACCCCCGACTGCGCAATACATTATTCCAATCAGCGGAATGGTTGTCGGCAACTCGATGGTGTTGGCCATCCTGTTTCTCAACCGCTTCACGTCGGAAATTGAAGCGCATCAGGACGAAACCGAGCTGATCCTATCACTCGGTGGAACACCAAAACAAGCCATTCATACACAACTTAAGTCATCGATTCAGGCAAGTACGATTCCAACGATTGAAAGCCAGAAAACAATCGGTCTCGTCCAGCTGCCGGGCATGATGAGTGGGCAAATCATTGCCGGGGCCGATCCTGTTCAGGCGGTCCTCTTTCAGCTGCTCGTTCTTTTCCTGCTGCTGACAACAGCCGTCATTACCAGCATCATGCTTGGTTATTTATCCTATCCGACCCTGTTCAACCAGCGCATGCAGCTAGTGAACACATTCGACGAAAACAACGAGTAAAGCGAAACTTCATTCAACAGGGCGTTCTATCCTGTTGAATGTTAGTTGAGCAGAATCGGACATTTACGGGCAGGTAGCCGCCGTTCTTTGGCGGGTTACTGTCCGTTACATGCGGGATAAAGCGAAACTTCATTCAACAGGGCGTTCTATCCTTCTTATAGGCGGAATATAATTTGGATTGAAAAGCTATGCAGGACAATATAGTTGAAAATACGATAGGCTGGTGAAGCGAATGACGCAAAAACCGTTATTGGGGGTACATCACCTCATCCGGGAATGGCGCCACCCTGCCGGCTGACTGTTGCAAAAACGTCCGGATAAATATGAAAATTCCATCAGTACAAAAAAATGGCATGACCCAGGAAAAAATTTCCCGTTCATGCCACTTTTCCGGTTTTGTTACAAAGGGGGGTTAATATTTATATATAAACAGAATGACACTAAGTCTTCTGTTTATCACTTGATGACGCTGCCTGTTTCTTATCCAGACGCATTTCGATTCGCGAGACGCGCTTTTCATCAGCCAGTAATTCCTGTTTATTTTCCTGTACCAGTTGTTCGAAATTCAATGGTCGTGATCTCATCCGAATACACTCCCCATTCGATTTGTATTGACATATTCACCACGTGTCTCTTCGATTACACGGTAATTTTTGTGATTAACGACGGTGTTGGGATAGCCGTGATTGATTTTTTCATAATTTTCCATACCACTTATATCAACCACAATGGTGTTTTTTGTTTTCGAAGGCAGCACTTTTCCTCTGATTAACATACCATCCTGTTCAAATTCGATGATATCGCCTTGCCTGGCTTTTTTTCGGTCAGGTCTGAACATATAGAACCTCCTCACAGAACGCAAGCCTGAGATACACCTTAGCTTGTTTCATCGTTTTGGACAGGAAAACCATTCAGCTGATTTTCCCGCTGTGTCTATCTGATTTATCGATGTTCAATTATTATCATACACAGTCATAACGGCACGATCATGGGAAAAATGTGGCATAAATATATAAAAATATGATTTTATGTTATAAATGCGTGTTATCCAATCAAGACCAGGACTTCATTGCTGTCAGACATAAAAAATCAGGGATGTTTGCAAATATCCCTGATTTTTATTCAGAATTTCACGCCTATTTCTGTTCATTGATTATTCGGGCGGACGATGATGTCACTCACATCAACATTTTGCAGCTGGTTGACAGCATAGAATACTTCTTCGGTCATATCTGTTGCCTGAAGCGTCGTGAATTAACTGCCACGTTCTGTTAAACTTCCGGATCAATCTGTTCTGCCGCAAAGTCATTCATGCACGCTCCCGATCTTTATCTTTCTCAAACAATACAAGCAATCCCGGAAGCAGCACACCCCTTATCAGGAATGTGTCCATCAAAATGCCGACTGCCACAATAAACCCGAACACGAACAGCAATTGAATTGGCTGTGTCATCAGAACACTGAATGTTGCCGCAAGAATGATACCTGCAGACGATATGACGCCGCCCGTATTGGCAACAGCCTTTTCAATCGCTTTTTTAACAGGGTGTTTCTCTCGCTCCTCCATGAATCGTGAAACGAGCATAATATTATAATCAATGCCGAGTGCCACAAGGAACACGAATGAATAAAGCGGTACACGGTTGCTGACCGTGTCAATGTCAAAGAAAAGATCTGTCAAAAATGTGCCCAATCCGAGCGCTGCCAGAAAGGAGACAAGGATGGACCCCATCATATACAACGGCATTTTGAATGATTGCGTTAGAAAGATGAGCATGCCAAATATCAATACGGTTTCCAGTATGACGATAACAATCAAATCCCGGTTGTTTAATGAACGATCATCAACTGATGTCGCCGTTTCCCCGGCAAAATACAAATCACCCTGTATATGGCTGTCCTCCAGAATGTCTTCAGAATTATTAATCATTCCTTCCAGCGCATCCATTGTTTCAGCTGAATATGGATTCGCACCAAATGTCATTTGATAGGAGATTGCTTCCTGATTATCGGTTATATTTTGAATACGGACGCTGCTGACCAGCGACTGTTCAGACAGATTATCCTTCAGCGTCTGCCGTTCTTCTTCACTGACTGCTTCGTTTGTTTCCAATAATACCGTTGCGGGTGCAAGAACACCCGGTTCAAATTTCTGTTCCAGAATCTCATAACCTTCTCTTGACGGCATATCGTCAGGAAATGACTTCATTGTATTAAACTCATATTCAAGGTTTAACACATTGCTTGCCGAAATCAGCAGAAAGATACCAATGAGGACGACGGATATAACAGGTTTTCCTGTCACGAACCGGCCAACTTTACGCCACAGTGAACCCGCCTTAACTTGATCATTACCGACACGCGGCACTTTCGGCCAGAATGATTTCCGGCCAAGCAAAGTGAACAATGCAGGAACAAGCGTCAGTGATGCCATTAAGACGATTGCAATGGCTATACCGAATATTGGTGCAAAATTACGGTATTCACCAAACTCGGCAAAGAATAAAACAAGCATGGCAGCAAGGACCGTGCCGCCTGAATAAAAGATCGGCGTTCCCGTACCTCTCATCGCAAACTTCATAGATTCGTATTTATTTTCCTGCTGTTTTAACGCTTCCCGATAGCGCGAGAACACAAAGAGTGAATAGTCAATAAGCGCGGCAAACAGCAAAATCGTCATAATTGAAAACGACTGCTGTCCTATAGCCAGCCCTGCTTTCCCCATAAGTCCAAGTATCTGGTTCACAGCTTCATAAACAAACGCAGCACCCACTAATGGTATCAAGGCCAGAAAAGGTGAACGATAAATAACAACCAATAATACTAGGATGATTCCAACGGTAGACATGATCAGAACAATATCCGCCCGGGAAAACAGTTCAACTGTATCGGCACCAATGGCGGCAGGACCCGTGACTTTCATTGTCATGTCCAAACTTTCTTGAGATAGATCATTTATTTTGTCAATTGAACTTTTAATTTCGCTATTTTCCAAAGACGCATCAAACGTCAATGGTATCATGGCCGTTGTTTCATCTTCGGAAAAGAACTGTCTGGCAGCCTGTGGCGGTATGTCCGCAAGAGGAACCATTCCCTTAAGGCCTTCAACATCTTCCTGTGTAACCGTATCTATAAAGCCGGCAAGTTCCGATTGCTCGATCTTCCCATCATCGCTCTGGAACACCAGTATACCCGGAACACCATCATTGTCGCCAAAATAGTTATCTATCTTATTTTGGGCAATGACCGATTGCGCATCATCGGGAATCGATTTGATGCTGGATACCTGATAGTCTCTGGCGCTCGGGGCAAGGACAGCAAGCAGCAGCGTTCCAATCAGCCAGATTGATAGCGTAATCCACATTCCTTTTTTCGTTGTCACACGGTCTGTGATTGCTTGTAATAATCGATTCATTTATGTAAACTCCTTTTCAGCAGGGAACACATGTGTCACTTTCATCCAAACAAATGACATACATGTCACTTATCAGTATTCCTTAAAGTGACACATGTGTCAACTAAGTTTCTGTGAACATTCCATGACTTAATATTCTGGTCACCTGCTCAATCCATTCTTCACGGGAAATATTTGAACGATTGGGGATTTCGACCAGCTGAAAAATAAACACCAAGATAAGGTCAGCCGGAATGTCCGGTTTCAGAATCTTTTCTTTTCTGCCCCTTTCAATAAAACCCTGCAGCTGTGTGTACATGTCATCATGCATCCTGTCAAGACGTTCCTTGCTTTCTTTCATTTTCGTATTGGCATTAGCAGGTATATACTGTGAAGCTTTTAGAATTTGATGGATTCTGCTATGCCTGTACATTAATCGGATTAAATGATTAAACTGTGCTGTAAAACCGTTATATGTTTCAATATCCTTTAAATCTTCCATAAATTGATGCATGTGGTAAAGCATGTAGTCCATAACCAGTTCATCTTTATTTTGATAGTATTTGTACAAAGCCGACCGCGACACATTAAGACGCTCAGCCAGCTGACTGAATGTAAAACCCTCAAAGCCAAGTTCCAGCAATAATTCCTTCGTGGCCTCAAACAATGACTCCCGGGTAAATTTCCGTTCGCGTGCCATAAAGTCACTCCCGCTTTAAATGTATTACCATTGTTCAGCTCAAATCAACGATTCAATTACAGACCAATCATCTCTCAAATTTTGATCGGAAAAACAGGGTATGCATTAATGTCAAAAATACGAAACTAAAAGCGAAAAAAACAGAACTTGCTGAAAATGGTATTTTAATAAACAGAAGCTGTTGAAGACCGAACACGATCATTATGACAACGAGACTGATGAATGTTTTAAGATGTATCTGCTTAATATTTCTAGATGTTTTGTATAACCCCGTAATAACAATAGCCAGAATCCAATAAATAATGACAATGAGTGTAAGAATAAGCATTGTTTGAAACTTAACAGCTGTCATTAAGCTTGTTATGAAACTTGCCAGGAAAAACAGAGCACTGGAAATAGCGTTCAGCTTATAAATTTGCATGGCAGGCAGGTTGACCGGCATCATGTTATCTCCTTTCCTTATCATTCTATACTAACAACATAATAAACCATATCATCACTTACTAAAAAAAGAAAACACCAGGTTCACGGTCCAGATGGTGACAAAGAATGATTACTCATCTATCAACAGCCATCGCTTCTTGTTTCGTCGAATGAAGAAGGACAGGGCTTTGGTTCAGTTGGGAGCCGGGACAATTCTGTTCAACTAACAATCAGTGGGGAATAGAAGAATCCCCCACTGATTGAAGTTTCACTTATCCCCCTTTTAAAACTGTCTTCCAAATATACGCAAATAGCCTAAGTAATATGACAAAGCAAAGACGCCAAGCAAAACCCCGATCATTAATGCAAAGAACAGCCAGTCACGCTTTTCGACAGTCATTCTATGATAATGCGTGCGATCAGTGTCACCGGTGAAGCCCTTGGATTCCATCGCAATGGAGACACGCTCCGCTTTCCGAATGCCATTGGCCAGAAGTGGAATGGCATAACGCCGGAACTGATTGAGCCTTCCTTTAATTCCGCGCGCCCGAACGACACCACGGATGCGGTGTGCCTGCTTGAGTATCTGCAGCTCATGCTGGAATACTGGCAGGAAGCGGTAACCAGCCAGTATGCCGTATGTAATTTTCGGCGGTAGCCTGAATTGCTGCATGAAGCTGAGCATCAATTTCGTCGAGTCCGTCGTCAGAATGAACATCAGAGACAGCGCACCGAAACAGAGCGATCGGAGTCCAACACTCACCCCTGTCTGAAAGCTGCCGGCGGTCACTTCAAAGACCCATAGGCTAAAGATTTCATCACCGCCGGAAAAGGTCTGATTGGCATAAAGCATGGTCATCCAGGCAAACCCCAGAGCAAGGATGAGAAATGGGCTGAACAGTTTCAGCCAGCGGAAAATCGGAATATCGGTCATGGTAAACGTGACGGTCAGAATAAATATAAAATACAATAACGGCGTGAAGACATCATACGTGAGTCCGAGCAGTATTCCCGGAATGAAGACGGCAACCATTTTGATCGACGGGTTAATGGATGAGATCATAAATCTCACCTTCCTGCTGCTTTTGACGGAGCCTTGCCGGCAATCGCAGCCTGGCTTCGAAAAGCAGTTTCCCTTTCTCCCACAAAGCATTCGGTGTGCCGGCGAATGCCACTTCTCCCCGTGTCAGAATAACAACTTGGTCGGCGGCATCTAAAATATTCATATCATGGGTGACGAAAATAATTGCCTTCCCCTTCGCTTTCAACCCCATGACATAATTCATTAACTCAACCGTTGTGGCGGCGTCCTGGCCGAACGTCGGCTCATCAAACAAAAGGATATCAGGTGTCTCATCAAGTACGGTCGCCACACTCAAACGCCGCTTCTGTCCACCGCTTAAAGCAAATGGATTGCTATGACGATGTTCTTTCAAATGAAATTGCGCCATCAGATCACCAGCGGCACTTTCCATCTCCTCTTTGGCATAGCCGTTGAGCTTCATCCCGAACACCAACTCCTCATAGACGGTATCCGTTATAAACTGATGTTCCGGATTCTGGAAGACAAAACCCATACGTTTCCGCAGATCGTTCTCCTGCCATTTTCGAAGCGGGCGTTCAAACATTGAGATATCCCCTCCGTCTGGTTCCAGAAGTCCGGCTAACAGTTGAAGCAAGGTCGATTTCCCCGCTCCGTTCTCTCCGGCAACAGCAACAAACTCCCCGCTATAAACATCCATATTCACGTTCTTCAACACGTTTTGTTTTCCACGGGAAAAAGACAAATCACGGACTGAAAGCACTTTTTCATCTGACTTCATGTCCCAATTCCATCTTTCCCGGTATACAGGACTGTTGGAGTATTCTCCTGGTAAAAAGACGCCTTCTCGTTCCAGAATCTGCTTTTGTTCTGAGAACAGGCGATCTGGTGTATTATCGGCCAAAAGTGTCCCATCACGGCCGATTACCAATACCCGTTCGATCAGCCGAAGCCAGTCCTCAGCTTGATGCTCGATAATCAAAACTGATATCTGCTGTTCCGCTTGTATCCTCTCCACGAGCTCAATAAATTCAAAGCTTGATATCGGATCCAGATACGCCGTCGGTTCATCCAAAATCAGTAATTCCAGATCAAGCAGAAGTACTGAAGCGAGGGCGATCTTTTGTTTCTGACCGCCCGACAGCTCATGAATCTTATGCTGATTAAAACCTTCCATCCCGACAGCTCTCAGCACCGATTCAATTCTTCCACGAATATCGGAAGCGGGTACCTTTCTGTTTTCCAGCGTGAACGCCAGTTCATCCTCCACCGTAATCATGCAAAACTGGCTTTCCGGATCCTGAAAAACAATGCCAATTTGCTGGGTCAGTTCACCCTTCCCGTATTCCTGGATATGTTGTCCAAAGAAAAGGATATCCCCGGAACACGTCCCTTCGACGGCTTCCGGATAGAGTCCGTTAAGACAAAGAGCCAGACTGCTTTTCCCTGATCCGCTTGCTCCCATCAAAAGTGTTACCTCATTTTGATTCAGCTTAAAGTCAAGACCATTGAACAACCGTTGTTCATCGATTTCCCCATAGGAAAAAGAAAAATTACGCACCTCTATTATCGGCTTCTGCCTTTTCTTAAGCACTTTCATATGTCCGCTTCCTCTGCAATTCTTTACCTAAAGCATAGCCTCGAAGAACACCGGTCCTCGCGAGCTGGTCACTGAGCCATTTGCCAAAAACCCCAGAGATCAGGGCGGCACTAATAATCCGTACAATCAATGTTGAGACAATCAACCATGGTGCAAGGGCAATCATACCGGCCGAATACAAATGCCAGGCAAAACTGACCACAGCAGTGGATATACCTGACAGGACAAGAATCCGCAGCCGATAATCTTTCCATCCGGTAAGGGCGAATACAAGCTCCGCCCCCGCCCCCTGGATAGCAGCAGAAAGAAGCAGACCGGGGCCTGCCGCTGAACCGAGCAGAACTTCGATCACACCTGCAATCAATTCTGCAGTAAAAGCAACCCCGGGCTTGCGCAGGATATAGGCCGCCATAATCGCGACAATGAACCAGACGCCATAGATAACCTCATAACCAAACGGCGCCAGACCGAATGGTGCGAGAACATTGCGAATTCCCTCGCCAACCAGGAAGAATAATAGATAAATAACCCCGAAGACCACCCCAAGAATGGACATGAGAACAATTTCTTTCAATTTCCATTGCTTCGTCATGAATGCATCCTCCTTATGTCTTATTCGACGGACTGTTTGCCGAAATGGTGAAACTCATGATTACATGGGAAACCTTCTGCTGTACACTGTCAAAAGATTGCACCATCGCACGGAAGATATCCTTCACATCCCCATCAAGCCGCGTCGCATAATGCGCATGGCTCACTTCCACACCACGCTGTTTAGAAAGATCGATCTGTTCATAAATCGCATCCATATAATCCTCTCTCCCCATCGGGTAAAGGGAAAATTTACATCCAGCTTCCTGGGTGATGTCGCTTGATTTCGCTTCATTCAGCGGTGTATCCGTTTCGTCCATATAGGAATCCGCCTCTGTATCCCCCGGACATCCGATGGAAAACGTACCACTCATCGCTACATGTTCCCCCGTCTTTGCCGCATGCAGGAAAAGCGCTTTGACCACATCGAAAACATGCACCATTTTTCCACGAACGCAGGTGCTCACATCATCGGTATCCTTCCATACTTTTGATGTATCCACCTCATCCAGCGACCCCAGAATAATATCAACGAACTTGTCACTCATCGGAAACAGAGTGAACTGACATCCCGTAATTCTGCTTGTTCCACAACTGTTACGCGTCATGTTTTTCCTCCTCCTTGTTTTAATCACACAAAAAAACTGCACTCCCGCGGGAATGCAGTTTACACGTATACTTTACTGAGACTTAGGTACTCATATCGTGAACTGCACTTCCCCACGCTGGTATTACCCAGATCGGGTTCAAAGGGTCAGATACAATATCCTCTCAGCCGCCGCTACAGGCAGCTCCCCTAGTGCTTGTCGGTTATGCAGTTTTCTTGTATCTTAAGAATAATAAAATTTATGAATTTTGTAAAGACATTACAGGTTGTAAACATGAATGGTTTTTTAATAGACTCCAGTCATTATCGAAAATCCGCATTAGCCATCTTAGTTCAATCATGGGTCATCATAACGTGTTTTTTCCTACATACGACATTTATTCTATCTTAATCATGAAATCCAACGTGTTATACATCTTATAGCGAAATTGACTTCACATTCTGCCATAATTAAATAAACAACGAAAGGCAGGTGGTTACATTGCTGACCGTAAATAATATTAATAAACATTATGGTGATAATCTGGCGTTAGCGAATGTTTCATTGCACGTCCCGTCAGGCATTTGTTATGGGTTTGTCGGTCCTAATGGAGCAGGCAAATCCACATTAATTAAAATGATCGCTTCAATTATTCACGATTATGATGGTAATATTCAGTTTTCCCATAACAGACTGCGAATTGGTTATGTGCCCCAGGTGATTTCTTTGGAGGAAACGGTGACGGCTCGAGATAATTTAAATTTTTTTGGAAAGCTTTACGGATTGCGCAGCAATACGTTAAAAATCCGGGTAAATGAGGTCTTATCCGAAATCGGGCTGACAGAAAGCGGAAAAAATAAAGTGCAGACCTTTTCTGGTGGCATGAAGCGCCGTTTAAATATTGGCTGTGCCATCATGCACAAACCGAACTTGATTATCATGGATGAGCCGACGGTAGGTATTGATCCGCAATCGCGCCATTATATTTTTCAAATGATTGAACAATTAAAAAACGATGGCTGTACGATTGTTTATGCCAGCCACTACATGGAAGAAATCGAGCAGTTATGTGATGAAGCAGCTTTTATCGATCATGGGCAAATTGTAGAAAATGGCACGATTGAGAACATATTGCAGAAACATGCTGTCCCTTCCATTTATGTTAAAGGGCGCCGTTGTCTTCCAGATGAAATAGAACATGATTGTTCGGTCACAAGCAAGAATGGTGGTCATTTGATAACAACCAGTGACCCGCTTAGTGCCATGGAAAAAGTGATCAGCTTCTGTAAACATAACGATGGTGGAATAGAACGGCTGGAACTTGTTAAGCCGCGGCTCGAGGATGTTTTCTTTTCATTAACAGGAAGTCGGCTGCGGGATTAGGCAAACAAAGAAGGGAGAGAAAGTCAATGAATGCCATGATTAACTTGGAATTAAAGAAAAATCTGCAGGATCGGGGACTTTTATTTTGGACACTGATTCTGCCGATCATTTTCACCGTTTTATTTATTGCTGTATTCACTTCCGGCGTAGGCGAAACAGAAAGCCGGCAAGTGATTTTATCGATTGTCCCTGGGTATACAATCATGTTTGTTTTCTTTATTATGATATCAATGACCGAATCATTTATTAAAGACAGAAATATTGGCATGGTTGCCAGAATAGCCAGCACACCGCTATCACCGTATTTATATTTACTGGGTAAATGGATACCTTACATGTATATTGTGTTGACACAGGTTATGATATTGCTGTTATTTGGAAAACTTGTCTATGATATTTCTCTGGAGCAGCCAGTACATTTGCTGATTTTATCTGTACTGTTAACGTTTATGGTAACAGGAATTGGATTGGCGCTTGCTGTCATTGTCAAAACCAACAACATGGGAATCGCTCTGACACAGGTTCTCGCTCTGGGTGGCGCCTTGCTTGGCGGACTCTGGATGCCAACGGACATGATGCCGGACATTCTCCAGACGATCAGCGCGCTTTTACCGCAGTATTGGGCTCACCAGGCTTTTCAGGATGCCATGACAGGCGCACTTCAAGTGACTAAGCTTATTCAGACATCACTCATTCTTTCGGGCTTTGGTCTAGCAGGTTTTATCGCAGCCTTATTGCGGTACCCGAAATTTCTCAGGCGGGCAAAGGGATAGATGAAACTGGGGGCATGATGATGAAGGTGAACATTGATATCGATGATACACACACAGAACCATCCATCACGATTCAGACGAATGAATGGTCTGAAGAACTGGAAGAAATCGTCGCTATGATTAAGCGAAAAAACCGGAAGCGGTTATTTGGGGTTGAATCTGATCAAACGGTATTGCTTGACCCACACGATATTGATTTTGTGTATGCTGAAAAGAGGAGAATTTTCGCAGCCATCGGAAGTCGCAGTGTTGAAATAAGGATGAAACTCTATGAAGTGGAAGACATTTTAGCCCCTCATAACTTTATGCGTTTTTCCAAATCAGTGATCGGTAATCTTAACCAAATCGAACGTTTTGAATTGTCATTTAACGGTAATCTCTGTGTTTACTTTCATTCCGGAAATAAAGAGTATATTACACGAAAATATGTAGCACCAATCAAAAACAGGCTGGCGATGGGAGGGCAGTCAGATGATCGTTGAAGCAATGAGAAGAAGCATGATTGGGATAGCGTATGGCGGTATTATTACATTCATTGCACTTACCATTTTAAAATTCACTGACACGGATGCTTCCATCTCACAAATATGGCTTTATATGCTCTGTTCTTTTATTATCGGGATTTACTTTGGATTGTCTTCGTTTATCTTTAGTGATAATGACTGGAGTCTTTTACAGCAAACGGTTACTCATTTTATCATTTCGATTGTCTTTTACTTTGCGGTTGCTCTGTCTGTCGGGTGGATCCCATTCACCATACCGGCCATTATAGAGACTAGTTTAATTTTCATATTCATTTATACCATTTTCTGGACCGGATACTATCTGTACTACAAAAAAGTGGAAGCTTCGATGAATGCCAATCTGCCGAAAAAAGAGTGACGATACCGGGCCGTGGCAATCTCAAGGATCATCAAAAGGACGTACTTTTCCTGTTAACTAAAGTACGTCCCATTCTTTCAGATTCAGTGTTTCACAAAATAATGCCCTTCCATTTCAACACCCGTTCAGCCAAGGACAGCCTGGTCATCTTCAAACTGTGACTCACGGATACTTTTAAACTCATGCAGCAAATCCTCTACTGTCAGTTTGTGTTTCTTTTCCCCGCTTGCCTCGAAAACGATCTGTCCTTTATCCATCATGATCAGCCTGTTTCCTAAATCTAGTGCCTGCTGCATGTTATGGGTTACCATTAATGTCGTCAGCCCGGCATTCCTGACGACATCACCGGTCAATCTCGTGATCAACGCCGCCCGGGATGGATCCAATGCGGCCGTATGTTCATCAAGCAGCAGAATATCCGGCTCAGTGAAGGTCGTCATTAGGAGTGATAATGCTTGCCTTTCCCCGCCGGACAACAGACCGACCTTAGCTGTCAGCCGATCCTCCAGCCCAATATTTAGTGTTGCCAGATAATCGCGGAACATCTTTCGTCGCTTCTTGTTTACCCCAAGCCGAAGTTTGCGTTTTTTATTCCTTGAATAGGCCATCGCCAAATTTTCCTCAATGGTCATGGAAGGTGCTGTACCTGCCATCGGATCCTGGAACACCCTTCCGATCAATGATGACCGTTTATATTCAGGCAGATGGACGACTTGCTTACCGCTGATTAAAACATCGCCCACATCCGGAATCAAAGACCCGGAAATGATATTCATCAAAGTCGATTTCCCTGCCCCATTACTGCCGATGACGGTCACGAAGTCACCACTTTTTAAAGTCAAATTCACATCGTTCAGTGCTTTTTTCTCATCTGGTGTGTTTTCATTAAAGGTAAGCGAAATATTGCGCATTTCCAGCATCACGACACCTCCTTCACTTCGCTGCTAAGCTGATCCCGTTTCGCCAGGCGTCGTTTTTTCTCTTTTCTGGCCTGTATCAGCTTAGGTGCCACCAATGCACCAATAACAATCACCGCTGTAATGACTTTCATATCCCCTGTCTCCAGAAAATCCACGCGAAGTGCCAGTGTGACAATTATCCGGTAAATAATGGCTCCCAATATCACTGCCAGCGTCGCTCGGGCAACCGTCCTTGTTCCAAATAGTGCTTCACCGATAATAACAGAAGCCAGGCCAATCACAATCATACCGATCCCCATATTAACATCGGCAAAGCCGCCATGCTGGGCAATGAACCCGCCAGAAAGTGCAACCAGGCCATTCGACAGGCCGACACCTATAATCGTCAGTGAGTCGGTATTGGCTGACAGACTCCGGATCATCCGCTTATTATCCCCGATGGCCCGCAGTGCAAGTCCGACTTCTGTCTTCAGATAATAATCTGTTACCAGCTTGATGAGTAGTGTCACGACCGTCATCACCACAACGATCCCCCAGGTTGCCGGCATTTGCGCCAATCCGATTAAAGCGAGCATGTTATTCATAAACGCACCCAGACCTGTACCCTTCCACAAGGACTGCAACTGCGTAAATAACGTACTTTCACCAAGCATGGATAAAGTGGGCTGCCCAAGTATCCTTAAATTAATCGAATACAAGGCCGTCATCATCAGAATCCCGGACAGCAATGAATTGATCTTCCCCTTCGTATGCAAAACACCCGTGACACAACCGGCCATGAATCCAGCTATGGCCGCAAACAACGTTGCCAGTATGGGAGGGACGCCATGAATGATTGAAATTCCGGCGACAGCTGCACCTGTTACAAAACTTCCATCCACCGTCAAATCAGGAAAGTCAAGCACGCGAAAAGTCAAATACACCCCCAATGCCATTAGAGCATAAATGACGCCAGATTCTACTGCTCCAAATAGTGATAAAAACATCTTCTCCCTCCCAAACTATTCATGACTTTAAAACAGACGGGAGCCAAGCATCACCCGGCTCCTGTGATTAATACATTATTCGGTTTCCACCAGCTGAGCTTCTTCGTCCCATTCATCTTTCCATTCCACACCTTGTTCCTCTGCCGCCTGTTGATTGATGAACAATTCGATTTCCGGCGGATATTCGGGCGGAATGTCATTTGGTTCTTTTTCCCCAGTCAATATATCGGCAGCCATTTCACCCGTGCGATAGCCAATGGTGTGGTAGTCTATCCCAAAGGTTGCAAAGCCGCCCTTTGCCAGGGAATCCGGTTCTCCGACAATCAGCGGAATATCCTGGTCATTGGCTACCCCAACGACACTGTCCAAGGCGGAGACAACGGTATTGTCGGTAATGATATAAAAGACGTCAACATCTTCTACAAGTGAAGTGGCGGCTTGCTGTACCTCGGACGAATTGGCTACAGTTCGCTCTTCAATAGACAAACCGGTTCCCTCAGCTGCTGTTTTGACACTCTCCACCTGATTAACGGAGTTCTGTTCCCCTGCATTGTAGATCATTCCGACACTTGCGTCGGTAAAGTTATCGTCAAGAAATGCTACCGTTTCATCAATTTGTTCCGGATGAAGATCCACCACACCGGTAATATTCCTCCCAGCTTCATCCATCGAAGGAACCAGCTCGGCATCAACAGCATCCGTAACCGACGTAAAGACGATTGGAATATCGCTGGTTGCCTGTAATGCTCCAAGCGCACTTGGCGTCGAATTGGCAAAAATTAAATCCACACCATCTGCCACAAAGCCATCCGAAATGGGCTTCACATTATTCTGGTCATTCTGTGCACTTTGAAAATCGTATTCCACTTCCAACCCTGCATCTGTCAAAGCTTCCTGAAATCCATTATAGGCTTCATCCAGAGAAGGATGCTCAACAATTTGGGTAGCGCCAACCATATAGGTTTCCTCTCCTGTATCCGATTCACCGGAGGCATCACTTGACGCCCCGTCATCAGAGCCGCAAGCAGCTAATAATAATATCGATATAACTGCAAAAAGACTTAAAAGCTTTTTCACCTGCTCTTTCCCCCTCGTTTTTCATTTTGTAAATAGTAAACGTGATTATAGCATACTTTTTAACCAATATCGATAATATTCCGAAAAAACTTTTTTATTTTATTACATACACGTTTTAAAGTATTAAAGTTTTTTAATCATTAACGCGAATGGTACCCTGTAAAGATTCTTTTTCAATGCCATATTACTAACAACATTTGGTTGTAAAATAAAAAACGCTTCCGCCATTATACGGAAACGTCTTTTTTAAAACCTGGGTTTCTTGTAATTCAGTAGCTATTTTCAACAGGTTACTACTTTTTGTCTAAAAAGAATGAGAGAATCAATCCAGTAATGGCAAATAAAAAAGCGACGAAAAAAGCAGTTTTCACACCGTTCAGGTAATCAAACGGATTCAATGTTTCAGAGTCAGCAGCAGTCCTGCTGATAAAAGAAATAATAAATGTCAATCCCAACGATCCCCCAAATTGGCGGGCGGTATTGATAACGGCCGTTCCATGAGGAATCAAAGCATCAGGCAAAGCATTGATCCCGGCAGTCATGATTGGCATATTAATCAACGCAACACCGGCCATGGGAATCATAAATAAGGCCATAGTCATGACGAAAGGCGTATCAAGATCAAGTATAAAATGAAAACCGAGTGTACTTAAACAGAGCAAAACAAAGCCAATAATCGCAATGATTTTACCACCGTATTTATCGAATAGTCTTCCTGCAAAAAGAGACATGACGGCGAGTGTCAAGGCGCCAGGCATAACAATCAAGCCACCGTAATAAGCCGAAAACTGCTGCGCGTTCTGCACATACATCGGCAACATTGTCTCGATGGAAATCAGCAAACTAAAAGCTAGGATGGAAATAAACGCAACAAGCGCAAAAACAGGTACTTTAAGCACACGAAGTTCTAAAATAGGCGTCTTCAACCGCAGCTGCCGAAGCACAAATAAACCTATCGCTAACGCGCCTCCAATCAGACTGGAAAGTGTGCCTGCGTCAGTCAGTCCGGACCCCTCTATTTTGTTGAATCCGTAAAGCATCCCACCAAAACCAATGATTGATAATAAAATGGATAAGACGTCAATTTCTGTTTTCCGCTGCTCTGTAATGTTTCGCATAAATAAGAAAACCAAAAGCAGAATGCACGCTGCAACCGGCAGTGTTAAGAGAAACAAAGCACGCCATTCGAAATATTTGATCAAAAGACCGGATATCGGAGGGCCAATCGCGGGCGCAACGTTAATCACGAGCCCGGCTAACCCCATCGCAAACCCTCTTTTTTCCTTGGGGTAAATAAGAAACATGATTGTTTGCATTAACGGTATCATGATCCCGGAGCCCATTCCTTGAATAATGCGTCCTGCAATTAAGATAGAAAAGGAAGGTGCAACGAAGCTAATCAATGTCCCCGTAAAAAACAAGGTCATCGCGCTCATCATTAATGTTCTTGTTTTTAATCGATCAATTAAATAAGCCGTTATCGGGATAAGAATGGCTACTGTTAACATAAAGCTGGTCGTCAGCCATTGAACGTCACTTGAGTTAATCTCAAATTCAATCATGATTTTTGGAAAAGCCGTGATGAGCAGAAACTGCGTCAGAACAGATAAAAAAGATGCAGACAATGTCGTTCCAACAATTAAACGTCTATGTAATGGTGATAGATTCGTCGACGTCATATTCTGACCCTCCTTTGGCAACAGGAAAGGTATGATGGTTTAGAGTTTTTTGGGTCCCAATTCCCCTTTCATAAAAAACCACAAGGGACGATACGATAAATCCAGACCTTGCAGAAAGTTTTAACAATATAACACTACATACCATACCATGTTTCTTCAATCGAGCAATAATAAACTGCCCTTTCGCATATATAAGATTCATTTAATCTGTTCCAAATTCCGGAGTATCACTATTGTCGATAACGGCCATGGATGGTCTGCAAACAACTTTAATATAACCAAAACGATGAAAAAGGACGCTTCCGCAAGAGTTAGTTTTATACGAAAACGTCCTTTCAAAGATAAGTCTTAAATAGTATAAGCTTTATGAGGCGATTTATATCTTGCAGAAGAGCAAAAGCTTCTTCAGTAATAACAATATAACGGAGATATTAGACATAGTCCCAAGCGCTCAATTTCTGTTAGTAAATCCAATATAGGAAAACTGCAGCATCACCATATTGGATATCGGGGTAAACGCCATTTAAAACGAACCGAACACATTCTTAATGTAACAATGGTGACAAAAAGAATACCTGTTGTCCAGGGACCACTAATTAAGTCAAGACCAATGATTAACCCCCCCAGTGTCGCCCAAATTGCGTAAATCTCCTCGCGAAGAACCATCGGCTTACGTCCTGCAAGAACATCCCTTATCATCCCTCCGCCACATCCAGTCAAAGTGGCTGCCACAAGAATCGCACTTAACGGCGCATTGACCTGAACGGCACTTAATGCCCCTTGAATGGCAAATGACGCCAAACCAATCGCATCAAAAAAAATTCCCCATCTGTTCCAATATGGAATCCATGCATCCGGTAATAGAAAAACAACAGTCATCACCAAAAAGACGACAACGAATAAATTGCCTTGCGTCCAAATGGATTCAATCGGTATACCAATCAATAAGTTACGGATCGTACTGCCTCCGAATGCCGTCACAAACCCTAGAACATAAAGGCCTAAAATGTCATAATCCTCTTGCGTCGCAATAATAGCACCACTGATTGCAAATGCAATGGTACCGACAACGTTAAGTACTTCCCATAACAATGTATTTCATTCCTTTTTGTGTTATTCTCATTCTATGGTCACCCATTTATACTACACTAAAGATGACATTGTAGCTTGACCAGGTGGAAGTTTCATTATCAACAAAACCACTCAACTTCCAATCGCCAACATGGATAAGAATGACTGATTTGCAGGAAACTATTGTTTAAATTAGTGTCGAGGTGAAAAAATGGATCAGGAACAAGCCAAATCACTTTTAAAGGATATCATTAAGATCAACAGTGTCAATCCCCCTGGAAATGAAACAGAGGTCGCAAATAAGTTAAAAGCCCTTTTTGATGAATATGGCATCGAGACGGAACTCGTTGAATATGACGAGAACCGAGCGAACCTCATTGCTTATTTAAGAGGCGAAACAGATGGGCCGGTACTGGGCCTCACCGGTCATATGGATGTTGTGCCCCCAGGCGAAAACGAATGGGAACATGACCCATTCGGAGCTGAAGAAAAAAACGGAAAAATCTATGGACGTGGAGCTTGTGATATGAAAAGTGGTCTCGTTGCCTGCGCGATGGCCATGGTTTCGTTAAAAGAAGAAGGTCTTCCACTTAGTGGTGAAATCAACCTTTTGGCAACAATCGGTGAAGAAACAGGTGCCGTGGGATCCCGTCAACTGACGGAAAAAGGTTATGCTGATCAATTGGATGCCCTCATCATCGCGGAACCGACAAAAAATAAAATAAAAATTTCCCACAAAGGGGCTTTATGGCCACAAATTATCACATACGGTAAAACCGCTCATGGCTCGATGCCGGACAGTGGGATTAATGCCGTTGCCCATATGAACGAGATTATCCATCAGATTTTGGGAGAATCATTCGAATTAACCTATGAAAAAGACGAGCTGTTGGGAGCTCCCACATACAGCGTAGATGTCATCAAAGGCGGATCGAACACAAACGTTGTCCCTGACCAATGTTTTGCGAATATCGATATTCGAACAGTCCCTTCCCAGGATCATCAGCAAATTATTGAACAAATAGAACAGATTATCGAAAACACGAAA
This sequence comes from Lentibacillus sp., assembly GCF_035301925.1. GTDB lineage: Bacteria > Bacillota > Bacilli > Bacillales > Amphibacillaceae > Lentibacillus. Next base: position 73,149 of record NZ_DATGTI010000004.1, read on the forward strand.
AAGAAGTATCCTGATCTTAAGGCTGACATCCACAGATTGAACGATCAATCACCAGTCAAAACTTCCAGTGAGGATCCTTTTGTCCAACTGGTTCAAGATGTTGTAAAAGCTTCAGATGGTTCAGCGGAACTTGGAGGCGTGACAGCTTATACAGATGGTTCCCAATTTATACATGCCAATAATAAATTCCCCATCGTTGTATTAGGGCCCGGTGAAACATCAACTGCCCATCAGCCCGATGAGTATGTTGAGGTTGACAAATATCTCGACAGTATCAACCTTTATAAGGAGATTGCCAAAAAATTTTTAGCTTACTCTTGATGGTTACAATTACCACTGCTTAATGGCCGGAAACATGCAAACCGGGAAATTTTCCGATATCATTAGAAAATTTAACTAAAATCCTGATGTGAAAAGCCATATACCATTTCATAAGGAAGCAGTCAAATTAAGTTATTTGTTTTAAACGACTGAAACCCGCATTCTTCCGTTGAAAATGCGGGTTAATACGTTTAATAATTGATCTCATTATATATTACGAAAAATGTTTTTATGCCACAATCTGCCCTTCGTATTCAGGAAGCATAGATCTACTCCGTCAGAAACCATTTACTGAAAAATTGAAACATTCATGGTTGTTTCAGCAGGTTTCGTTTGCACGATAATTTGACCATTTCGTATCGAATAAAGAACCGGCGCTTGTGTGCGAATCGCCTCATACTCAGAATCAGAATCAATGACGATTAAATTCGCCTTGTTCCCTTCTTTTACACCATAGTCATTTTCAATTGACAACGTTTTAGCCCCGTTGGTTGTTATCAAATCGAGCGCAGTCACAATATGATCATGGTCGGTCATATGACAGGCATGCAAAAAGTAATGCTTCCAATCCTTTCAGTGTCGGGTCACTCACATCAACATGTGTTCTTACATACTGAATGCCATGTTTTAGCTGCATTTTCATCGCACTTAAAGCGCGTTGTTTAATATCCTCTTTTGTTTCGTTTACGACTTGTTTTCGTTCAGACCAAATCTCGATTCCTTCAAATACAGACCCTGATTGATTCCATCTGGGCGTTCCCGCTGTAAGTGCATAATCCAGATGAATATGTGGCTCAACATAAGGAGGCAATACAATTTTTCCATTTAGATCAATGATGTTTTCATCTCTCGTATCGTTGGTTTTTGTATCCGGCGTAATGGTTTGTATTTGGTCTGATTGAATGTCAATATGCCATATGCCTTCCTGGCCATAGAGCTTTGCATTTTTTAAAAGCATTCGTAAACCACTCCTTCTCTTTTCTTGGGAAAGAGAACGGACGCTTCTGGACGGTTTCACCAAATGTTAGATCATTGTTTTCCCGTATTAGACCGTTCATCTCCCACCTTATATTCTAACTTCATGTGGAATAAATCAAAATAATAACGTTTTATTTCGTGGGTAAAAGGTAATACATAGTGACTACCTGCTCCGTTAGTTATGTCTATTAGGTTTAAAGCCATAGAAGGGTAGATCCAATTTTACCAACAACAGTAAAAAAGGCGGCATGTTCGCAAAAAGAGTCCCGAGAAAGAAGGTGTACGATGAGTGCTATCAAACATAGGTATTCCAGGCTGGATCATTGTCCGGCTATTACGTTAATCATTTTTGGCCCCAAAAAGCTCCCCGAGATCGGGGGGTGCATTCGGGAAAACACTTTCCGAATTCAAACGGACAACCAATGATATCATAAGCGATGAAGCATCACAGGAAACTGAAAATATGACGCTTGTTGTTTCCGCCTTGACGGTGAAGTATAGATATTTTTTCTGATATTCATTGTCGGACAAAAAGATGTATTAAAAGAAAGGTAAAAAATAATCCCCGTTCTACAGGGGTTCGTTTAATATCAATAACATTCCCGATATCACCATAGGATTTAAACCGTATTAAATCGCCCTCTTCTCCAACCTTTTCCAAACCCATTATGTCGCGAAGTGTTTGAATCGTTTGGTCTGGATTGACGGAGTATAGGACCGCTCCACCAAATCCTTTAATCGCTGCATCAGGCGTAACATCTCCAAACGTCCAGTTGTTTTGTTCCCCTTCAGCTCGTTCTACAAGCTCCAGTTGCAGTCCATGGAAATCTTCAAATTGTAAATACTTTTCTCCAAATCGTTCGTATTTCTTATAGTTAATATTGAATTTTTCCAATCGACCTTCCCAATAAGACATTTTGCCAGATGGAATGGCATAGGTTGTCACCCCTACTTGTCCACCGCCGATTTTTCCTTGATAGGTATTCGTCCAAGGGAAAAATGTAATAATGCTTCCCGGCTTACCGCCATCATTCCCGAAATAAAGATGATACGTACCAGGATCATCAAAGTTAACTGTTTTCTTCACTAATCGTAACCCCAAAATACCAGCATAAAAATCTACATTTTCCTGTGGATCGCCAACGATTGCCGTAATATGGTGTATCCCTTCTGTCTTTTTCATATAAATTCTTCTTGTCTCTTAAAATTTATTATGATGACATTTCAAACTAAAACCTACTAAGTTTTTTAGGTACTTTATCATTAATTCAAATATCTCTAATTGAAGGTTTATTTGTTTTTATAAACCAATTTGAACAAAATGAACAAATTGGTTTTAGTTTAATATGTTATTCTGATAGGTTTAATTCCAAATTCTTCACGTTTAATCTTAGTATATTTAATAATTTAATTTGAAATCATTAATCTCTAATTCGAAGTAAATTTATCTCCTCCAACAACTTAATTCTCCACACTTCTATGAGATGAAATACGACTTTAGCCTTTCGATACTAATCAAGCAACAGAGTTTCCATTTCAAGTTCACAAACATAAACCAGTCATGCTATCCCGACATCCAATCTTAATTTAATTCAATTATTATTAATTCGAGATATTTATTAAAAAAACTTAGACACCTTCTGCATAGTATCCCAATTTTTTTAATTGTTGAATCATGTTCTCTTTTTCATTTGTGTCTAAACCGGATAGTATTTCTTGAATAGCCGTTTTATGTTGAGGGAAAATCTCGTTCATTAACTCGGTACCCTTTGCTGTTATTGCTGCAAAGGTAATACGGCGATCACCTGGACATGGTTTTCTCTCTAATAGTTTTTTCTTTTCTAACTTATCTACTACATAAGTAATACTACTACTTGCTATCAAGACTTTCTCGCCGATTTTTTGGATAGGTTGTTCACCTTTATTGTAAATCAATTCCAAAACAGCAAACTCCGTTGGGTTTAGTCCTAAACATTTAATATCTTCTTCCACACGTTTTTTAATTGATTCTAAAGTTCGATTTAAAACGACAAATAACTTTAGAGACAATTCTTCTTCTTGCGCTTTTTGATTCGTCATGCGTATCAATCCTTTTCAACACCTCGAATTAGAGATAATTATATAATTAATTGCTTTCTCTTGTCAACTACTAATAAAGTTTACATCGTACAAACTACCAGCTTATATCCCTTTTTCATCATCCTCTTTAACAATCCAGTATATAAAGGAGTTGTTGAATTGACAACTCTTTTTTTGTTAAAACCTAAATAGATGAAGAAACATTTATCATTATCACTGGCGAATTAATAATCCTTACAATTATCCAAAATATAGGTTTTCAGGTATAAAAAAATCCTTTATTATGGAAGTAGTGGTTGTTGTCCAAATCCAATATAAAGGAAATCCGAATATGGATAATCATACACTATTATCATCTTCAGTAAATGGTTTTCACCCATTCATGTTGAAAACCTTTCAGAACAAATTATGCAAACTGGGCAGGATCGGTATACGAAAAAGTTTACGACCTACACGTATATCAAGCTGTTATTACTGTCCCACCTGGAAGAACCGGACTTTGAGCCGGTGAACTTGTAGTGCTGGAAAAAGTAAAAGGCATCGAACGCAACAGAATAAATTGAAAATACAGTATCGTGATTCTTATTATAACAAAGATTTCGTTTTTGCACCGCACTCCTTACGCCGCACACATACTTCACTTTTAGCTGAAGCCGGAGTCAGTTTACCAGAGATTATGGAACGATTAGGTCACGTTAATGATGACACGACTACACAGGTATTTGCACGTAACAAAAATCGAAAAAAGAAGCCTCTCAAATCCAAAGAATGTGGTCAACTTAACATTTAACAACTTTTAATATAATAGCAAAAACAGTTAAAAAGAAACCAATATTGTTCATAAAAATACAGAGGAAGACAAAGCTTATAGTTCTGCCTTCCTCAATCAGCCATTCCTGGGTACTGTGCCATCACGATATTTTCAAATCCTCAATCGAATTGATGACTCTGTCTATTTCCTGCTCACCAGCCGCTTCCCAACGACTTTTATCAATTATGTTACCATCCTTGTCAACAGGTGTTTGGAACTGATTGAAGCCTGTTGTTGTCAGCAATGAATTTGCATCCCAGTCCAGTCCGGTGTTAACGACATGCTTGATAACGTATGGCGTCCGGAATTCCAAATAGGCATTAGCACTGTCAAGTTCCCCTTCAATGACGTCAAACGGGATTCTGATATAGATCGTCTCGCCGCCTTCCCGGCACAGGACCATATCGAATTTCCCGCGGTCATATTCCCAATTTCCGCAAAGTGTGTATCCATTGGACCGAAACATTCTGTACACATCACCAAAATAGGCTTTCTTCCCTTCAATTTCCGTTTCCAGTTTTAACATATACCTTCACTCCTCGATTAAGATATCATGATTAGGTTTAACCAAATGGTGGCGTGAAATACCCCGAAACCTATACTAAAAACACCCATTTGAATACCAATCCAAATACTTGTCCAATCCTCGCTAAAACTCTACCGTTTTTGGCTCAGCTCCTTTTTTATTCATAATTCTTATCGTAACTGGTATAATCTCCAGCACAATATAGTTTGAATCATCCGGTCCATTAAACCAGTGCTCCATGTATGAGTTCCACAATTCCTGTTTTAGCTCAACGCTACTGTTTATAGCGGCTCTTCCTTCATACTCCACATATTCATCACCAAACCCTTCCCCCTCATAGCCTAATAATATATGAGTGTATGGGTTTGCTTTGATCTCCTCTGATTTATGTGTTGCTATGCTTGTTGCTGTATAAAGCTTTAAACCTTTTCGGATAAATGTCATATATCTTGAATGTGGTTTATCCTGTTTAACAGTCGCCATTGTACCAACAGCGTTATCATCTATAATTTTTTCAACAGCCGATTTCAATTCCTGCTGGCTCAATTGGTGCACTCCTTCCATTCAACAGTCGATTATTTCCAAATAATAGGTATCGGAATGATCCAGTTCGCCTTTAAGGAGAAAAAATATTTATTCGTATTATTAACCTGTGAAAGGAAATAATACATGATCTTGATTTAATGATTAACAATTTATTCGAGTTGTCAGATATAACCACGAGGCAGAAGATAAAAAACACGTGATGTTGATCCTTGGTTGAGCACAGGAAGTCATCCTCTGCATAAACCAATTAAGGTATTTGCTCATATAGTACAGCAGAGGAGTGATTGTCATGGATTCAGCATGGGCGTTTCTTCAGGAGATGGTTCATCTTTATATGATTGCGCTGATCGGATTTATGGTACGGAAAAAAGGCGTTTTAAATCAGAACACCAATCATGTACTGACACAGCTCATTTTATATGTCACACTTCCTGCCCTCATTTTATTTTCATTGGATATTCCCTTTTCATTTTCCTTAATAAAAGAATTCCTTTTGCTCTTGAGCATGTCTGCTTACATCCTGCTGATGTCCATTTTTCTTGCTCGATGGATGCGGAACCGCTCAAAACTTTCAGATAGGCAGAAGAGCGTTTATGAAGGACTTATTATCTTTGGTAATCAGGGATATATTGGTTTTGCAATTATCTTTGCTGTTTTTGGAGAGCAGGGTATTGTTTATTTAACCATGTTTAATATGATTTATTTCATCCTCATATGGACGTATGGCATTTACTTATTCACGAAAGATAAAGCGCAGATAGACTGGGGGAAAATATTTTTAAATCCTGGCGTGCTTTCCACTTTGACCGGCATGCTGGTTTTGTTTCTTCCCATCAGCTGGCCTGGTATGATGGCAAACACGTTTGAAAGTGTCGGGAAAATGACGGTTCCGCTTTCGATGATTTTAATTGGCAGCTTAATCGCCAATATAACTTATAAAGACCTTGCATCCATGATGAAAAACATTTATATATGGCAAGCTGCAATGGCAAAGCTTCTCATCATTCCGCTGCTGCTGATCTTTTTTACAACTTTTTCTGTTCCATTTTCTTTACTCATGATAGCTGTTCTTACATCCGGAATGCCCTCCGCTCCAACGATATCTCTTTATGCACAAAAATTCGGAGCCGACACACATTTTGCTTCTTTGGGTGTCATGGTTTCCAGTCTATTATGTATCCTCACGATTCCATTCTTATATGTTGTTTTACACCTGATATATGCATAGCCAGATGGAAAGCATTTCAAGCATGACAACTTACCATGAATAAAACGCTCGCTATTCTATAAAGGTAGGAAGTGAGCGGTCTTATTCCGTGACAGCACGTCTATCCCTTTATTAGTTGTTCACTGCGCCTGGCTGCTGCAAACGCATTTCACCGTCAGTGATGACATACACATTATCACAATAGTCAAGTAACCGTATCGTGTGTCACCACAATCGTTGTTTTATTTCTCTTTTTGGTTAAAGCTTTATTTCTGCCTCCTATCTCTCAAATACCTTGAAACAATGTGAGCAACAGTATAATAGATGGTTATAAAAGCTTATAACTGCTTTCTATCAAGCCGCTCTTGATAAGCTTTAGTTGCGACTAAAGATATGGTTAATAAAACTTCAAATCCATTTGTGATGGCCGAACTATTTACAGGTACAGGCACAGCACTTCCCAACGTCATTATAATAGCGCCTATAAACATCCAAGCCCATCCATCAAATTTCCACAATAGTACACCGGAAATAACGAGCACCAATGTTACCAGCAAAATCATGAGGGGCGGTCCAGAGGTATCCTCTATTGGTACATAACGCAACACGCCATATTTCCATTCAGGCATTAATTTCAATCCTCTAATTTCTGTAAGAACTTCCAGAACGATCAGTATACTTGTAAAGAGTACAGTACCATAAAAGGCAAACTTATTGTTTAGCCCTTTTATTCCGGCAGATCTTAAAACACCAAGTGAAAAAAGAACCAGTGTTGGCGTGAAAAATGCATGAATCCAGTAACGCAACAGATTAAGAATTTCTAATAAATCCCCTTCTCCTGCAAACCTGCCAACTGCGACTACTGTATTATCAAAAATTAAACCAATGAAAACTAAATAAATAAACGAACGCAGTGACCAGAATTGTGTATTTGGGGTAATTTTTATACTCCAAACAAACAAAGCAAGGTAGGCAGCTGAATAAAAGAAATAAAGAAATGTATCCAAAGCACCTCTCCTTTATATAAGTTAATAAATGCGAATTATTTTAATGTCATAGTAACAACAAAATTGATATTCCTGTTTCAGTAAATGAGACTGTCGCAAATACCAACTTTAGCGACAGTCTCATGTCATCTTACATGCGGTGTTGAAGTTTCATTCCTTATTACGAAACGGCTCATTTTCTTCACTGAATTCCGTAGCGTAATTTAAATTCCCGGATCTCCTTGCTCGGTCATTACCATGATCTTCTTCATGCATCGGATCAAATAATAATGGCAGGCAGAACAAAGCACCGATTCCAACAAGTGTATACACGACTCTCGACAATGCGGCATCCTGTCCACCAAAAAGTGTTGCTACTAAATCCCATTGAAACAATCCAATTAACCCCCAATTAAGCGCACCGATGATGACTAATACTAAGGCGATACGTTGAATCGTTCTCATTGTTACACCCCCTAACTTAAGATAGACTGTTTTTCTTTTGTACCATTATGGAACCTTCCAAATAACGTGAAACTTCATCCAGTGAGGCGCGTTCCATTTTAGTTATTTGAGTTAATATTTTTTTTATACAATTTTTTTGTTAATCGTTTTGTGCGTTTTCTTATCTTAACACTTCACAATTGACTCATACAGATTTTATACAACGTGTGTGGGCATCACATACTAGCAAAATAATCTTTTAATAAGTTCAGCATTACATTTCTTTTTAAAGCGAAGGAGAAAAGTTCGCTGCCGGTCATTTAGGTTCTCCGAAAACATCTTTAAAAATCTATGTAATGAATGTAATGAAAAAAGGACGCTTTCGCAAAAGTGAAACACTTATACGAAAACGTCCTTTTTACATGACATTTTAAACGACATTGTACTTTCTTGTGACATTTTTAGTTTTGCGTAGATGCAAACCCCCGTCATTAAGGGCGTGGGAGCATGCTTACATCATGCCGCCCGTACTTGACTTATTTTTAGGGTGTTTCATACGACTGTTTTTCTAGTATTCGCTTAAGAAAATCAACCCCCATAAGGAGAACGTACATTCGTTTTGTTTCGTGTGTTTATTTTTTCTAGTTACTTTTATGTGACAATTAAAAATGTCACATAGGTGATTGGACTGCCTGCGGTCATTGACGGTATGCTTTCCGGATTAATGGGAGCCATGATGGGGGCCATGCTCAGAGATATGTTGGCCATTACACACCCTGATTCCATCATAAAAATAGTGGCCCTTATCGTGACTATGACGTTACTGCTCGTACTATATATGACTGAAGATTTAGTTCGAAAGCAATCCAGTCAAGCAACTGTTTTCGTATTAAAACATCCCTATTTGGATTATTTATCCTAGCAATTCTTTTAAAAGGATTAGAACTCTCAGGAGCGATTATCGAGGGGAAATAACCGTGACATATTGTTCAAGTATTTGTTGAGTTGTCACAAAATGAAGAGAGAAAAACTCGTTGTGGAATTGATGGAATGATCATAGAAACCTACGATGATTTAAAATATAACGTGCAGAAAATCCAAATGCTTTCTGCACGCAATATTTGATCAGCCGGCCATTTTCCGGCACGCTTCAGCACATTGCCGGCATATAGCTGCACATTCTTGGCAATGGGTATCTTTAAATTTTTCACATTCTGTGGCACATTGCTCACAGACATTCGCGCATACACCGCAAAATTGAGCTGAAAATGTACTACTTCTGGACATATATTGCCCCGCTTGCGCACATATTTCCGCACAGTCATTTAACGTTTGGATGCATGTTGCACGAGCCTGCACATCCGGCTCCTGAAAACAAGCCATCGTACATTCCTCACAAGCTCGCATGCATTTAAGGCACGCTTCAATACAGTTATCCATAGCGGTTGGTGATGTTGATAATACGCCCATTAGGCATTCTCCTTTCATGATAAGTCCTCACTATTTTGTCCATCATGAGCAGTTATATGAATTTAAGTTATTATCTCAAATATTATCACCCTCATACAAATGTCAATATAAGCACCTTAAAAAG
>NZ_DATGTI010000005.1:0-3498 GCF_035301925.1 Lentibacillus sp.
GATCTTTCTTGGGTCGTTTCTCGTCGGCATGTTTGCCCGGGATTTTGCATTTTTCGCTGTGGCGATGGTTATTTTAACATTGGGTGAGATGCTGGTATGGCCGGCTGTTCCAACTTTGGCCCATAAACTGGCACCAAAAGGCCGGGCAGGATTTTACCAGGGATTTGTTAACAGTGTAGGTTCCGCCGGTCGGATGGTTGGACCGTTTCTGGGCGGTCTGATCGTCGACCTTTATAATATTGAGGTATTATTCTTTGTATTACTCGGTTTGCTGCTGATTCCATATGTGACAACACGGGTTTATGACATAGGAGTAACGAAAAAAAGGAGCGTCTGAATGGATATCAAATTGATCGCTTTGGACATGGATGGAACATTGTTGAATTATGAGGAAGCTATTTCTGACTTTAATCGGGAAAAGATCCAACAGGCACTGGCAAAGGATGTCCACGTCGTGCTGAGCACCGGCCGTTGGCTGGATTCATGTTACCCGTATGCCGAATCTCTGAAATTATCGTCATTCTTGATTACGTGCAATGGTGGTGAAATCTGGACTGTTGAAAAAGAATTGAAAGAACGTCACCTGCTTGATCCTGAACGCGTCAAATTAATGTGGGAACTGGCAAGGGACATGGCATTAAACACATGGATGATTTCGACTGACAAGGTGTGGTACGGTACAGCGCCGGATCATTTTTCTGACTATGAATGGCTTAAGTTTGGCTGTGATTCCCATGATAAGGAAAAACTGGACACCATTGTCAATGAACTTTCGCATTATGATGACCTCGAACTGACCAATTCACTGCCGACAAACATCGAAGTCAATCCGAAAGGTGTCAATAAAGCGAATGCACTGAAAACGGTGTGTGGGGAACTCGGAATTACGATGGAAAATGTGATGGCAGCAGGTGACAGTCTGAATGATATCAAAATGATTCAGGAATCAGGCATTGGTGTGGCGATGGGAAATGCGCAAGAGGCGGTCAAACAAGTTGCCGATTATATAACCGATACGAATAATCAGCATGGTGTCGGAAAGGCGATAGACAAATTTGTACTGTAGAATTGGTCAATCGCCCTTCTATTTAGCGTATTGATACATATCATATTATGAGAAGGACAAATTGTCTGGCCCTCTGTCCAATAGGCATTTTACTATTGGGTGGAAAAGGCGTATAATCGATATAATACCTTGAAAGGGGGATGCTGTTATGTCATTTTCCCGTGGACCAAAAAAAGCTGCTCCGGAAGTGGAAACGAATGTGTGGTCATGTACGAGTGAAGACTGTGGTGGCTGGATGAGGGAATCTTTCAGTTTTAGCGAGGAACCGGAATGCCCGCTCTGCCATTCTTCAATGGAAAAAGAAGTACGTGTGCTGCCTGAAGTGGATCATTGAAGATAACATGAAAGCTGTATATCAGAATAACCGTTTAAACAAGGTGTCCGTGGATGGCATCTTTTTATAATGAGCTAAAAATCCTGCTTTCAAACGTTCGAAAAGCTGCCTTGCTTGTGGTAAGTAAGACAGCTTTTTTATTTTAATAAATCAAATAGTTGTCATAATTCCAAAAATCATTGTATAATCTAAACAAGAGGACACATCCAGAATCATCACCATATTTGTAAGCGTTTACAATATAAAAGGGAGGAATAAGTGGATGAAGTATGCAAATCCGAATACGGAAGGGGCAAAAGTCAATTTCAAAGAACGGTATGACAATTACATTGGCGGGGAATACCGTCCACCGGCGAATGGAAAGTATTTTGAAAATGTGAGTCCTGTGACAGGAAAAGTATTTTGCGAGCTTGCCAGGTCGACGAAAGAAGACGTGGAGGCGGCAGTTGACGCAGGGTATGCTGCCAAAGATGCATGGGCAAAAACGTCTGTTGCAGAACGGGCCAATATTTTAAATAAAATTGCCGACCGAATAGAAGACAATTTGGAAATGCTGGCAGTGGCAGAAACATGGGACAATGGAAAAGCAGTCAGGGAGCCACTCGCTGCTGATTTGCCGCTGGCGGCGGATCACTTCCGCTATTTTGCCGGAGCCATCAGGGCACAGGAGGGCGGTATCAGCCAGATTGACAATGATACGGTAGCCTATCATTTTCAGGAGCCACTTGGCGTTGTCGGGCAAATCATTCCATGGAATTTTCCGATTTTAATGGCAACGTGGAAGCTGGCACCGGCACTTGCCACAGGTAATTGTGTGGTTTTGAAACCGGCTGAGCAGACACCGGCATCGATTCATGTATTGCTTGATTTGATTAGGGATTTGCTGCCGCCTGGTGTGCTCAATATCGTTAACGGATTTGGTGTGGAAGCCGGGAAGCCGATAGCCTCCAACAGCCGTATTGCCAAGGTTGCGTTTACCGGTGAAACGACAACAGGCAGACTGATTATGCAGTACGCTTCCGAAAATATCATTCCGGTCACACTTGAACTCGGCGGCAAATCACCGAATATATTCTTCCCAGACGTGATGGATGAAGATGATGGATTTTTGGATAAGACGATCGAAGGGCTTGTCATGTTCGCCCTGAACCAGGGGGAAGTGTGCACATGCCCATCAAGAGCGCTTGTTCATGAATCGATTTATGATGAATTCATGGAACGCGCCATCAAACGAGTGAATGAAATCAAAATCGGCCATCCGCTTGATACGACAACGATGATGGGTGCACAGGCATCGCAGGAGCAAATGGAAAAAATCAAATCATATCTCGATATTGGCAGGCAGGAAGGTGCAGAAGTGCTTGTTGGCGGTGGTGTCAACCAGCTTGGCGGTGATATGGAAGAAGGCTATTACATTGAGCCAACGATTTTTAAAGGTGACAATAAGATGCGGATTTTCCAGGAAGAAATATTCGGACCAGTGCTTGCGGTTACAACGTTCAAAGATGACGACGAGGCAATGGAAATCGCCAATGACACATTGTATGGTCTTGGCGCCGGCGTGTGGACTCGGAATATCAATACGGCCTATCGCTTCGGGCGTGGTATTGAAGCAGGACGCGTCTGGACGAATTGCTACCATCAGTATCCGGCACACGCTGCATTCGGCGGTTATAAGAAATCCGGAATTGGCCGCGAAAATCACCTGATGATGCTCGATCACTATCAGCAGACAAAAAATCTATTAATCAGCTACAGCGAAGATCCAGCGGGGCTGTTTTAATAGACGGTGAACGTAGCAGTCAAACCCGGCGAAAATATCTGTGGAAAAGCAGATGAATCATCAGAAGAGGGTGAGAAATCAGCGGCAGAACACTGGAATCAACCGAAGCGATAAAATATCTTCAGAAGGGGGCAAGTTATCTGCAGAAGAAAGCAAATACTAAAGAATGACACAATCAGGTAGTGTAAAAAGTTCTATGAAAATAACTCCAGAATAAGGATTAAAAGTTTCAGAAGGCTTTCGAGCTGCCGCCATCGCTCTTGACAAACACGCCAATGGTTTTCGATTAAGGTGTCAAGGGCGAAGGGGACAAAA
>NZ_DATGTI010000006.1:0-9479 GCF_035301925.1 Lentibacillus sp.
ATAAAGGGGAACGCAATAAACTTGTGAACAACGCCGAAAAGGAATGCGGACCGATTTCATTACTTGTCAATAATGCCGGGATTTCCGGCGGCGGGCCTGTTGAACAGCTTGATCCGGAAGATTTGGAACGGGTGGTGCACTTGAATTACACAGCCACTGTCCTGTTAACACAATTGGTTTATCAATCGATGAAGCAGCGGAAGAAAGGCGCCATCGTTAATGTCACGTCATTGTCGGGGTTGCGGGGCACATATGGCGGGACGGCTTATGCCGGGTCAAAATTCGCTATGACCGGTTTTACGCATTCACTGGCGTTAGAAGCCATTGAACACGGCGTAAGAGTAAACGCCGTCAGTCCAGGGTTTGTTGATACGGAAATGGGAAGGGCCTCTGCTCAGAAAAAAGCGAACCGACAGAATCGCTCGCTTTCAGAAGTGGTCAAGGAATCGATACCATCGGGACGTATGACGACACCGAGGGAAGTCGCTAACACCATTGCCTTTTTATTAACAGACGCTGCGGAGAACATTGTGGGTGAGTCTGTGAAGATTTCAGGCGGAAGTGTTTTATGATGAAGTGAGATACTAGCTTATAGAGGTGATTTATGCATCCCTTTCGGTCGGGTTTGAATGAAAGGTGTTTTCCGCTCTTCTCAGGTTACTTATCTTGGATAGATCGCGATTTCCCGAATGCTGCTAATTAATTGTATGTTCAGGAAACAAATCCTGCTTTTGTCCGCAATCAAATGGTATAATAAACAGAGATGATTATTAGAGGGGGAAATTGGGTGGATCCTTCACAGAAGGAAGTCATTAATGAAATCATCAAGACCTATAAAGAATCAGGTGTAATCTGGAAAGTAACTAAAACGAAACACTATGGACTATCACATTTAGAAAAGCGAAAAAGAAGAAATGATTTACCGAGTGATTGGACACTTAAAGAGTATAACATCCATATTATGAATATAATGACTGATATATATAATGACGTGCATATATATTATCTACCTGGATTTACTCAGAACTATTTTACATTTGATAATGGAAAATGGATTATTATAATTGAAGAAGATAAGATTATTGAGACAGCCATGAAAGGAAATCCGGATAACTACTTTGCCAATAATCCCGGGTACGCATATCTGGGAAAAGTAAAGGATGTATTAAAATGAGTATGAGCGAATACAAACAGGACATTCTTAATTATGGAGATGACGTACATGATCTAGAGTCCAGCCCATTTGAAAGTTTGCGGATGTTGCATGATAGAACTAAAATTCATGAGGTACATGATCTATTAGGTTTTGATGAAAAAGTCTTACTCGGGTACTATGATTTAAAACTAATTGAAAATGTTGATGACATGGTTGAACATATCGGGAAAGTGTACGATTTTAAATTATCGGATGTCAATAATATCCCATATGAGCAATGGTGGTGGCATTTGGATAAAATTGCTGAAGGCAGTATGGATTTTGGTATTTCGACTGAAAAAGGAAAAGTCATGTGATCTGTGATGAGCGTACAGTTGGGGCTGTGCGCTTTTTATTAAATAATGTCTTGCATTACAAGGTATTAACGGCTATAATACTTATATATCTTGTAATACAAGATATACGAGCGAGGTGATACACCGTTGTCGACAACACAGATGATGAAAGGGATTCTGGATGGCTGTCTGCTGGCCATTATCAAAGACAGAGAAGTATATGGCTATGAGCTGGCTGAGCAGCTGGAGAGATACGGGTTTGATTCTTTAAGCGAAGGAACAATCTATCCGTTGTTAATGCGCATGCAAAAAGAAGAACTGGTCACGTCCACACGAAAAAAATCAACTGCCGGGCCGAAGCGAAAGTATTATTCCCTAACAGCAAAAGGGGAAGAGGAACTGGAAAATTTTATTAAACGGTGGGATTATTTGCGTGCTAATGTTAATCGTGTACTAAAACATGAAGCAGCATCTGATGAGTGATAGAAAGGGGATGAAAAGGTGAAACATGCCAACATAAAGCTATCTGAAAAGAGCAGAAAATTTCTGGAGGATTTACGCGTATATTTATTTTCAAGCGGTAAGAAAGAAAGCGAAATTGATGATATCGTTGAAGAATTGGAAGTCCATTTGATAGAAGCAGAGGAAAAAGGAAAACCGGTTGAAAAAATTATCGGCCGTTCGCCAAAGGAATATATGGAGCAGCTGTCAGATGAGATACCTGCTGATTATAAAACATGGTTTCAGTATATCGTGATCATCTTGTTTGGGGGTTTTTCATTTACAATAGGTTACGATTTAATGGAGGGAACGCTATCCTATTCATTGCTTGAATTAATTGGTCATGTTGTAATAGGTGTTATCTTTATAGCTGGTGTTCTAGCCGCGTTTAAATACATAGCCGGTAATCAACTGTCAAAGTGGAAAGAACTGACTGTATTGTTTGCATTGGTATTAACGCCGACTGGTATGTATGTCGGTTTGATTTATTTAAATCGAGCTGTTGAAACACCGGTAATTCACTTTGGTATAACAGGAACAATCATAACAGCAATTGTTACCGCTGTGTTCATTGTTGCCGTTTCCTGGTGGGCAAAGGCATGGGTGCTTCCGATTATTCTGACATTGCTGATACTGCCGGAATCCTTGCTTGGGATGACGCCGATGAATCAGGAATTAGTGCTCGCTTTAAGTACAGTTATCAGTTTTGGAGGTATAGGTGTCTATCTTTTGATTGTCAGTAAGATGGATAAAGCAACGTAATGTTGGGAGAGGGCCTATTTTGTGCGGGCCCTCCTTGTATATCGCCCTGAATTCCGCCCAAAACATAAACTTCAGCCCGCCCGGATTCGAAAACTTCCACCCCCAAACCATCCTTTCCAAAGGCAAAATCACTGCATCCCCGCCACTTTCTCATTCCGCTTCACCATCTGTTCATACCGCTTTTCAAACTGCACCAGTTCCTCATCGGAAAAATCATCCGTTACAATCCGGTCGCTCACATCCTGTATCCCCTGCAACACCCGCTGTTTCATTGCATCTATTGTCAAATCCATGCCAAGCAGCTCCGACAATGAAGCCATCACTGACGGGTCGACGTCCGGATAATCGAATTTAGTTTCCTCGCCTTTCCGGGCAATATCATAAAAATCCCGGATCAGCCGTGCGCGCTCCCGGCCTTCTCCTGCCACATCCATATAAATTTGAATCGCCGCACCATCTTTGACACGTCGCTGCGAAATACCGGCAAATTTCCGCCCGCCAATGCTCAAATCATAATCGCCGGGGCAATACGATCCGACAATTTCATACGCCTTAATTTGATCCGTTAAGTCCTGCAATATGTAGCGGATAAAGCTCACCATCGCTTGATAGCAGTCATGGATGGAAATTCCCTTGACATCAGGCAGAACAAGCGAGATGTTCAGTACACCGGAGTCCAGTGCAACCGCCAGCCCGCCCGAGTTCCTCACAATCGCCTGATAGCCGCGGTCCGACAGCAGTTGGACACCTTCCCCCAAAAACGGCAAGCGTGTATCGGGAATGCCAAGCACGACCGTATCCGGATGGACCCACAGCCGAAGTGCCGGAACAGACTCACCGCTCCTCGCAAAAAGGGCCAGAACATCATCAACGGCAAACGATGTCAAAGCCGTATATCGTTTGCCATGAAAAAATTTTTTTCCTGAATGATCAAGATAACGAAATTGCCTGTGTGCGACTATATCTTCCCAATTTTTCATATGCTGCTCCTTCGACTACAACTTTTATCCTCAGGGTAACTATTATATAATATATGATAACATTGTCGAACAGAAACGGGTTGAAATCATGCCATATAAAGAAAAACAATTACACGAAGAAAAAGTATTTAAAGACCCGGTACACCGCTATGTCCACGTGCAGGATCGGGTTATCTGGGATTTGATTGCCACACCGGAATTTCAGCGGTTAAGGCGGATCAAGCAGCTTGGCACATCGTATTTGACGTTTCACGGTGCTGAGCACAGCCGCTTTAATCATTCGCTCGGTGTTTATGAAATTGTCCGGCGCGTCATCGGCAATTTTGAAAATAGCGATGACTGGAACGATGAAGAGCGTCTCCTTTGTCTGTGCGCTGCGCTACTGCATGACCTGGGGCACGGGCCGTTTTCCCATTCGTTTGAGAAAGTTTTCAAACTGGATCATGAACATTTTACCCAGCAGATCATTCTCGGTGATACCGAGATACATAGCATCCTCGAACGGGTGGAACCAGGCTTTTCGCAAAAAGTAGCTGACGTGATTGATAAAACGTATGAAGATAAGCTTGTCGTCAGTCTTATTTCCAGCCAGATCGATGCCGACCGGATGGATTATTTGCAGCGTGACGCTTATTTCACCGGTGTGAGCTACGGCCATTTCGATATGGAGCGGATCTTAAGAGTGATGCGACCGCTGGAGGATCAGGTGGTCATCAAATCAAGCGGTATGCATGCGGTTGAAGACTATATCATGAGCCGCTACCAGATGTACTGGCAGGTTTACTTCCACCCAGTGACAAGGAGTGCCGAAGTGATTTTGTCGAAAATCCTGCAACGGGCCAAGTATTTATTTGAAAATAACTATACATTTAAATTGAAGCCGTTCCATTTTATTTCATTCTTCAATGAAGATGTCGGACTTGACGATTATTTAAAACTGGATGAGTCGATTGTCTTCTATTATTTTCAGTTGTGGCAGGAAGAAGATGACGACATACTGCGGGACTTGTGCGAACGTTTTATGAACCGCCGTCTGTTCAAATACATTGAGTTTAATCCGAAGCTGCAGATGAATGAATGGGTGGAACTCTATAATCTGTTTCAGAAGGCAGGCATCAATCCGGACTATTATTTGGAGGTTGATTCCTCATCAGATTTGCCATATGACTTTTACCGTCCGGGTGAAGAGGATGAACGGTTGCCGATCAATCTGCTCATGCCGGACGGGAGCTTGAAGGAGCTGTCCAGCAACTCGGACATTGTTGAATCCATCTCCGGGAAAAAACGGACGGACCACAAGCTGTATTTTCCCGGCGATTTTCTGATAAGCCTGAGCGATGACAACCCGGTTAAACAACGGATCATGGAACTATTGGATTTTGAACAACCGCTGGAAGGAGAACGAGAAAATGCTGACTAACCATACTAGACTCATGCAATTTTTTTCGGCTGCCAATGAAGTAACTGGACGGAAAAAACTGCAAAAAATGATTTACATTCTGCAAAACTGCAACATACCGTTTGAAGAAAAATACCAGTTTCATTTTTATGGACCGTATTCAGAAGAGCTTTCTTTAAGAGTTGAGGAACTGTGCAATCTCGGCTTCATTTCCGAGGAAAAGGAAACGAAGAGCAGCTATGTTCAGTACCATTATCAGATTACCAATGACGGGAGGGAATTTTTGAATCAGTTTCATCCGGACATGCCGGATATGACCGAACAGATCGCCTTGTTGCAAAGCAAAAGCTCACGTTTTCTTGAGCTGGTGTCAACGATATTTTACTTTAAAGGACTGCCGGAAGATGACATGGTGAAAAAGATACACACCGTCAAACCGAAACAAAAGTATACTGATGCGGAAATAGACGAAGCATTCCGGTTCATCGAAGCGATTAAGCCGTCCCAATGAGCTTTGGATGAAAAACGTTTCAAGAATATGCTACAATTGGAACCAATATCAATTCAGGAGGGTTCTTGAAATGTCAGATCAATCTTCCAACCAGAAGAAGACCAACCAATTTACGATCATCAAAGACGATCCGAACGATGGGCATGGCGGCTACGGTATCGGTTCGATCAGTCTTGAAAATATGTCATCTGTCATCATCGATCCGAACGACGACCGTGC
Organism: Lentibacillus sp.; assembly: GCF_035301925.1. Lineage (GTDB taxonomy): Bacteria > Bacillota > Bacilli > Bacillales > Amphibacillaceae > Lentibacillus. Next base: position 5,864 of record NZ_DATGTI010000006.1, read on the forward strand.
CTATGTCGATATGGAAGCGATGCATGCCCGCAGTGCAGTTGAGCGTCGTGTGAAGTTTCAGAATGATCGGGAAGTCGTGAAAAACGGTAAATTGTACTGGATTGTCTGGGTTACCGTGGAAAAAGGCGAAAACGGGCCGTACTTTGCTGGAGTGGCCGGCAGTGAAATTGTGGTTGACCGGAAAATTAAGCGAGCGTATAAATCCATGCCTGAACATGTGAAACAAATGGAACAATCGCTTAAAGGCAAGATTGTCGTGGACCATATGGATGATCATTCCAAAAAACTGCTGAAGGATTTCCTTGCTGATTTCGAAGGCGGCGACATGTGGAAAAACTCGACGGAGGAATTGAAAAACGCCCTGCCGGAATGATCAGTCGACTCGAATAAGTGAACATTTTATGACTTATTTATGAACAATTGATTAAAATCTTGTACTTTAAATATTAAATTTGTAAAATATCTGTACATGGGCGAACTCATGTATTACTAGGACACAAAAGGGGCTGACTCTTTCACGGAGAGTCAGCTTTTTTTGGTATTTTACAAACACCTCGCTCAACTATAGATATTTTTGCTCTTCTGTCGATATCAATGTTCATATAGAGACATGCAACGCCGGATTTTTATCATGACAGGTGCCAACGCCAGCTGACTTCTTAAAACAGCCAGTCAAACACACGATTAAACAAACCTTGCTCCTCGTCTTCTTCACGCAGCTCTTCGCTGTCTTCCTGATTTTCTTCTTCACCGGGCATGTGCACGGTGCAGTGTCCCTCGGGTTCTGTTCCTTTTTCAAAATACATGATACGGCTTGTGTCGCAGTATGGGGTCGCTCGTTTGCCGCTCTCGGGATCGACAGCGACGCCGACAACCCCGGACGGCACATTGAACCTTTGAGCATCGGTACCTTTATGCGCTTCTTCCATAAATGACGCCCATATATTCTTGGCCATCGCTTCTTCCGCTGTTTTTGTTATGGGCACGTTGTCGTCATACCCGGTCCAAATGCCGGTCACCAGCGACGGACTGTAACCGATCATCCAGCTGTCGGTTTCGGTAGTACCTGATTTTCCGGCGTAGTCCCGCGTCAGCTGGTCGGCAATCGATGATCCCGTTACAGACATATAGCCGTCCAATGCCCGATCAAACATCCCAGTCATCAGTTGTGTCAGCACAAACGCCGATTGCGGATCAAGCACACGCTTTTTCTCGTCCTGTTTGCGTTCAAAAACGGTGTTACCGTGCCTGTCAACGATTTTTTCCACCGTATGCCCTTGGATATCATAACCGCCGTTAGCAAGCATGCCGTACCCGGTAACCATATTTTCCAGCGTAACCGACGCGGTGCCTAGTGCGAGAGACGGAACAGCAGGCAGTTCACTTGTGATCCCGAATTTGTTGGCGGTCTCAGCCAGTTTTTCCGGCCCGACATATAAATTGGTTTTGACGGCATACACATTATCGGACAGTGCCAGGGCCTGGGCGAGTGTGATTTGTTCGTTCGCGTAATAGCCGTTATAGTTGCTCGGCTGATAAACCTCACCATCTTCAAGCCTGAATGCGGTCGGTTTGCTCATCAGCATGGTCGTTGGCGTATAGCCGTTGTTCAATGCTGTATAATATAAAAATGGTTTGAAAGCTGATCCGGGCATGCGTTTGGCGTTCACTGCCCGGTTGAACGGACTCTTTGTGTAATTCCTGCCGCCGATTAAGGCACGAATCCCGCCGTTATCCGGATTCATGGCAATGGCACCAATTTCAATATCACTTCCCGGCTGAATCTGATTTCCCGTATGTTCTTTCAGTTGTTTTTGGAGCCGGGTATCGAGTGTGGTGTGAATCGTGTAGCCACCGGAGCGGACTTTTTCCGCATCAAGCTCCAAAATGTCTGCTGCTTCTTTTAATGCCGAATCCTGGAAATAAGGGGCGACTGAAACTTTTTCTCGATCTGTTGGTTCGGTGAAGGCCAAATTTTCCCTGACAGCGAGAAAATGCTCCTGTTCCGTAATCTGGTCATTTTTCATCATTAATTCTAAAATACGCTGCTGTCGGTTTTTCGCATTCTCAAGATGATTAAACGGGGAGTAATACGATGGCCCTTTGGGGATAGCGGCGAGCATTGCGGACTCTGCCAGTGAAAGGTCGCTTGCGGATTTATCAAAATAATGCCGGCTCGCTGCTTCTACTCCGTGAGCACCATGTCCATAGTAAATGGTATTTAAATAACCTTCGAGCAGCTCGTCTTTTGAGTAATACATTTCCAGTCTTACTGTGTAAAATGCTTCCTTCAGTTTTCGCGCCCATGTTTTTTCATGTGATAGAAACAGATTCCGGGCGTACTGCTGGGTCAGCGTACTCGCCCCTTCTTCCAGTGAAAGATTTTTTAAATCCGTTAAGGCTGCACCGGCAATTCGCTGCAAATCAAAACCATTGTGGTCGTAAAAATACTGATCCTCAATCGACAGCGTTGCGTCAATCAAATGCGGTGACATGTCCTCCAGGTCCACCCAGTAACGGTTTTCTGCGCCACTTTCTTCACCGATCACTTCTCCGTCAGTACTGTAGTAAATCGTGTTTTGGTCATTGGTGAGCTGCGGCGGTCCCAATAGAAAGCTGGCAAAATAGACCCCGGCTAAGAAAAGCAGCCCGAGTGCCAATAACCCGAATGGTATGAGATAAAACAGCCGATATTTTTTCCCGTTTAAACGCAATAAATGTTTCATATGTTATAGCCCCGTTTGTGATAGGTTCATTAAATTCATTATGGGAAAAAATTGGCGGAATTAAACCCGGGCGCTATATTTGCTGACGGAGGCTGCCCAATTTATTACAAAAAATGCCTGGATTTGATACATCCAAGCGCTTGCTTAAGTATTCATTTGTCATAAATCGAACCTCTTTCCCGGATCTTATCTAAAACGACCTGTCTTTCTTCATTCAATCTGGCATACATACTCATGACTGTCATTTGAACCCTTGCCCGCTGAACGTCATCTTTTGTGTAAATGACACGGCTGCTGTAAAAAATCTGTGCCTGGAAAACGGTGGTTGCTTCGCGGATATTCACAAGATCAACGTCCATATTCAGCACGGCAGCAAGCTCCTGTCCCAGCATAAATGTTTCATATGCGGAGGGTGACTTGTTTTCACAGTAAAAGGCAAGATCGATATCACTTTCACTGTGCTCGGTTCCTTTAGCTTGCGAGCCAAAAAGCATAAGAAAGACCGGGTCAAGTTTTGGAACGAGAAAGTCTTTCACTTTTTCGATTTTTCCGGACTGCATAGGGATACCTCCCATGTTTGAGTATGACCATTATATCAATAATTTGACCGCAAGTTTAATGGTTTGGCTATTTTAAGTAGGTGAGACTCCACAGTGACGAGCGATATTTCCACTGAGTCAGCTGTTAAATGACAATAAAATTGTATAATTCATAACGAAGTATAAAATCGCTTTGCGTTGATCTTCAAGAATAGGGCTATTTAGTCGAATAAGAAGGATTTTCTTAAGGTTTGTCGAAGTAGTATTTAAATTAAAAAATAAGGAGAGATGAGAAGATATGGGCAATCCCATTGAAAGGAGAATCAGTACCATTTTCATTCCCGTAAGTGA
>NZ_DATGTI010000007.1:0-87889 GCF_035301925.1 Lentibacillus sp.
GCCTGTATCTTATGTTACTATTAAGTAATTTAAGATACAGGTTTTACTATTTTTGAAATAAGTACCTTCCACTTCAAATACATGTATTCAAAGTGAAAGTATTGATTTAAATGATTCTTTTGTAATTTACTCTTGATAAAAGGTCGCCCCTTCCCAGGAAGACATTCATGTGACAAGACGTTTAGCTGAATCAGGTAAGATGATCGGTATCGAACTTTTGGATCATTTAGTGATCGGTGATCGGAAATTTATCTCATTAAAAGAAAAAGGATACTTATAACACTATCTATTTTTTTATTTTTTTCGTATAATTGAATAGATGTAACACTGTTGGCGCCAGTTTCTGATTTTGACATGAGATTGGCGCTTAATCTGCTTTAGGATCATGTATGTGTGAATATCTCCGGAAGTTCAGATGGAAACATGGGGTCTGACCGCCCCCTTTGTCCCGATATTTGAAATGGTAGAGGAACATGTGAATATTTACTTTAAAATTAAACATGTTTAAAATAATGGATTAGAACTTAAACAATCATGAAAAATAAGATAAATGATAACAGCTTTAACCGGATTTTCTGACAACAAATGAACTGCTATTTTGGGAAAGGAAGATTGTATTGGGAAGATTCAGTTTTTCACAGGATTTAGGGATAGATCTCGGGACAGCCAACACGCTCGTTTTTTTAAAGGGGAAGGGTGTTGTTGTATGTGAACCGACTGTTGTTGCCAAAAATATTGAGACAGGCGAAATTGAAGCAGTCGGAAAATCAGCCCGGAATATGATTGGCAGGACTCCCGGGAATATTTCAGTTGTCCGGCCTCTTAAAGACGGTGTTATTGCTGACTATGATACAACGGCAACCATGATGAAATATTTTATCAAAAAGGCGATGAGCAGAAGGTCGCTTTTTGCCAAAAAACCAAATGTGATGATTTGTGTACCATCAGGCATTACAATGGTGGAAGAACGCGCTGTCGTTGATGCGACGAAACAGGCCGGCGCAAAAGAAGCTTATCCGATTGCTGAACCTTTTGCAGCAGCGATTGGAGCGGGTCTGCCTGTCTGGGAACCGACTGGGAGTATGATTGTTGATATTGGCGGCGGCACAACCGAGGTAGCTGTTATTTCACTCGGTGGAATTGTCACAAGTCGATCGATTCGTACAGCCGGTGACAATATGGACGAAGCGATCACAAATTATATCCGTAAGCATTATAACTTGATGATTGGCGAGCGATCTGCCGAGTCAATCAAAATGGATATCGGTGTGGCGGGGGATGTCACGGAAGATATTGAAATGGATATACGGGGGCGTGATTTATTGACTGGTTTGCCCAAGACAATTACCGTTACATCCAGGGAAATTGCAGGCTCGTTAAATGATACCGTTCAGGATATTATTGAAGCGGTGAAGGATACGTTGGAAACAACACCACCGGAGCTCGCAGCCGATATCATGGACCGGGGAATTGTCCTATCCGGCGGCGGGTCCCTTTTAAGAAATTTGGATAAAATCATTAGCGATGAGACGAAGATGCCTGTATTTGTTACGGATAATCCTTTGGAAAGTGTAGCAATCGGAACAGGTAAATCATTGGAATACATTCATCATTTCCGTTCCCATCCGAATGTATCTTCCCGTCCTACGGTTGAGTAAGCAGGTGTTGACATGAGGCTTTTTCAAAAAAAAAGATTATTTATTCTTTTAATTGGCATCATCATTCTTGTGGTACTGATTGGCTATTCATTGCAGGACAGGGATGAAGAGACGACTGCAGAACAATTCATCAAAGATACAGTTGGATGGGCACAGAATTTAATACACACACCGATTGACTATGTAACAGGTGTTTTTAAAAACATTGATGACATCAAGAATACTTATGAAGAAAATAAGATCTTGCGTAATAAAATAGCAGAGTTTAAAAGTCTTCAGTACGAAGTCCAGGAATTAAAAGAGGATAATGCAGAACTTCGGGAAACATTGGATAAAACAGACTCCATTCGTGAGTATAATCCGATCCAGGCAACTGTTATATCCCGTTCATCCGAGCAGTGGATTGAACAGGTAACCATTAATAAGGGGACTCAGGATGGGATTGAAGAAAATATGGCTGTCATGACGGCTGAAGGAATGGTTGGTAAGGTTGAAACACCTTCAAAATTCACATCAACAGTGAAATTGTTGACAGGATTCGATCAATTCAACCGAATTTCTGCTACGATTTCCAGGGAAGATGACGATGATATTTTCGGCATGATCGAAGGCTATGATGAGGAATCGGATCACCTGCTGTTCAGAATCATTGAAGAGTCGGATAAAGACCTGGAAGAAGGGGAGTTGGTTGTATCTTCCGGGATGGGTGGTGTTTTTCCGGCAGGCTTGCAAATTGGAGAGGTTAAAGAAGTGAAGCCTGATCAATATGGACTGACACGTACTGCCTTTGTTGAACCATTGGTCGACATGTATGATATCAACAATGTCATTGTGGTCGAGCGAGAGCAGGATGAAAATGATTCAGATGAAAACAGGGAGGATGAATCGTCATGAAACGATTACTGATCCCGCTGATACTTTTTCTTTTGCTGATTTTGGAAGGCGTTGCTCTCGATTTATTGCCGGTATCCCTCTTAAAAGGCGATCTCGTTTTCGTTTCGCACTGGGTTTTCGTCTTTCTTGTTCTTCTCGCTATTTTTTTTGACAGGGGGGACACTTATTTTTCCGTCTTTTACGGTTTATTGTTTGGCCTTTTGACTGATATTGTCTATACCGGTATTTTAGGCGTATACATGTTCAGTTATGCATTCGCCGCCTATATGATACATGGATTGACCAAAATACTGCACGCCAATTTTTTTGTAACCATTTTGCTTGGGACGGCAGGGTTAATGATTGTTGAGGTTTTCATCAATCTTATATTTTCCGTTACCGGGGTGGCTGAGTTAGTCTGGAAGGATTATTTGACAGATAGATTGATACCAACAATTATTGCCAATATCTTATGTTTACTCGTTTTATATCCAATTTTCATGAATCGGCTAGTCAGATGGAAAGAAGAACAAATATCGAACAGTACGAGATTTTAATCATATGTGATGTCTGGGAGAATGATGGGGTGAACACAACGTGCTTGAGGAGAACCAAACGATTACAATTAAAGGTACCAAAGACGGGCTGACGTTATTCATTGATGATCACGTATCGTTTGATGATGTTATGAATGAACTCACCGTTAAGCTGTCGGAATACAACCCAAAAAAAGACGAACCAGTCGTTCCGGTAACCGTCAAATTGGGCAATCGGTACATAAATGACCAGCAAAGACAAGAACTGCGGGAATTGATTGGGGGTCATAACCGTTTCACGATTGATTCTTTTGATTCCAATGTGATTCACCGGGATGAAGCGATGACATGGAAGGAAGATAGTGATGTAAAGGTGATTAATAGAATTGTAAGGTCCGGTCAGGTATTGGAAACTGTCGGGGATTTGCTGCTGATTGGAGATGTGAATCCCGGCGGCAGAGTTGTGACAACAGGTAATGTGTTTATCATGGGGAGTCTGCTTGGTATTGCGCACGCCGGCGTAAATGGGGATCGTGAAACAGTCATCGCTGCCTCCTATATGAAACCGAATCAGCTCAGAATAGCAGATTATATCAGCCGCGCACCTGACTACGAAACGGAAGGCGTCTACATGGAATGCGGACTCATTGATGAAGAACAGGATAAGATAATCATTGATCGGCTTCAGGTTCTTTCACATAAACGAAAAGATATAAGCGGGTTTGAAAGGAGAATACTGAATGGGTGAAGCAATCGTCATTACTTCCGGTAAAGGCGGAGTAGGTAAAACGACCACAACTGCAAATATAGGTACAGCCTTGGCTCTGATGGAGAAAAAGATTTGCCTGATTGATACGGATGTTGGCTTACGAAACCTTGATGTCATAATGGGTCTGGAAAATCGGATTATTTATGATATTGTGGATGTCATTGAGGAACGCTGCAAACTTGGACAAGCTTTAATCAAAGATAAACGATTTGACGATTTGACACTTTTACCCGCAGCACAGACGAGTGATAAATCAGCTGTTACAACTGAGGGCATGAAAAAAATCATTCAGGAATTGAAGCAAACCTATGATTATATTATCGTCGACTGCCCGGCAGGTATCGAACAGGGTTTTCAAAATGCGGTGGCCGGTGCCGATAAAGCAATCGTCATTACAACCCCGGAAAAGTCCAGTGTCAGGGATGCTGACCGGATTATCGGTTTATTGGAAAATGAAGCCATAGATCCGCCAAAATTGGTGATTAACCGAATTCGAAACCATATGATGAAAAATGGTGATATGCTTGATATAGATGATATTATGCAAATATTATCGATAGATTTGCTCGGCATTGTCATTGATGATGATGAAGTCATTAAAGCTTCCAATAACGGTGAACCTGTAGCACTTCAGGGAAGTTCGAAAGCTTCTGTCGCGTACAGGAACATTGCACGTCGGATACTTGGTGAAACCGTTCCGCTGCAGTCACTGGAAGATGAAAAAGGGATGTTTCACAAAGTGAAGAAGTTTTTCGGGATACGCTCCTGAAGATTCTAACACATGCTATAAGAGCTATGGCAGCTTGTTAAATATGTTTTCTAAAACCGCAAAATAGTAGTATCATAACTTCTCTTCCTGACTCATACATTTATACAAAAGCATGACAAGGGTTGTGAAGAGAATGAATAAAGGGGTAAAAAAAGTAAGAAAATCGATCAATCAGCGAAAAAAAATGCGTGGTATTGCTTCCGGCGAGAAAGCATCTCAACAAACGCTGTCATCTTCCTTTCCGCAAGAAGAAGAAAAACATGGTTACTACCCTGTTTTCACCGATCACACAGGATCGTCAAAAGGTAATCATAAGCGTATTACCGGCTTTGCCGTTAAAGCGACATTATCAGCAATGCTTTTCCTTACTGCAGCAGTTTTATTTCAGACGGATTCGGAATTGTTATCCGGACCTAAAGAATGGGCGGCCAATAACTTGACAGAGGAGTTTCCGTTTGCCCGTGTCAATCAATGGTATCAGGAAACATTCGGGGCACCAATGGCTTTATCATCCCAATCTTCTGATGATGGACAGGCTTTGGCGCTGCCTGTTAACGGATCTGTTTCAGAATCATTTCAGGCCAATGGAACAGGGATTATGCTTGCACCTGAAAAGGAAACGGATGTTTCGGCTCTGCAGGGAGGTGTTGTCACGTTTGCCGGCAATGACCGGGAACTTGGCAAAACCGTTATTGTTCAGCATGCGGATAACAGTGAAACCGTGTATGGCAATTTAAGTTCAATCGATGTGCATTTATATCAGTTTATTGACAGCGGACAGAAACTTGGTATATTCAGTCCGGATGCTAATAACAAAAGTGTCTATTTTGCCATTGAACAAAATGATACGTATGTTGATCCTGTACAGGTGATTCAAGTTGATGAAACGCCTTAACCTTTTACCGGCAGTCCATATCCATCCCATTCTGTTAATATTTATCATCATCTCATTTTTGACCGGCACTTTTATTGACCTGATGATCATACTGACGATTGTCCTGGTTCATGAACTGGGACATTTTACAGCAGCCAAACTGTTTGGTTGGCGTATCCGCGGTATCATGTTATGGGTATTTGGCGGTGTCATGGAGACAGAAGAGCATGGCACAAGGCCACTGCATGAAGAAGTATGTGTAACACTTGCTGGACCGTTTCAGCATCTAATCATTTACTTGTTACTGTTTTTGTTATCCGGAAGCGAGGTAATCATGCCTTCTGTCACTGAGACGGTTGACTTTTATAATACGGTGATCCTTCTATTCAATTTACTGCCTGTTTGGCCGCTGGATGGTGGTAAATTGGTGTTTTTGCTGCTTTCAGAGAAGCTTCCTTACCGTCAAGCGTATAGTAATGCTATCTTGTTTTCTTTATTTTTCAATGTGTTCCTGGCGCTGAGTATCGTTTTCCTGCTGCCATTTACACTCAGTGCATTTCTTTTGTTTTCCTTTTTGGTGATGGAAAATAAGAGAGATTGGAAACAACGCTATTATGTGTTTATCAGGTTTCTGCTTCTGCGCTATCACGGCAAACACCATTTAAGAAGTATCCAGTCGATTGAAGTGTCACATCATGATATGTTAATGGATGTATTCAGCAGTTTTCGCAGGGATAAAATACATACGATATATGTTAGATTTCCGGGCGATACCCGTCGGCAGATCGATGAAATGGAGTGTCTCCACAGTTATTTTTATGAACAAAATTATAGTAAATCTCTTGGCGAGATTGTCAGTCGTGAATCGTAATGTTTCCCGGCAAAGCTTGACATTTGTTTTTACATCGTGGTAATATTTATACGTTATTCATCGTAGCACCAGTGCTACAACCGCTCAGAACAGGTTTATAAAATCCTTAAATGCGTGTTCAAAAAGGTTAAACAGCCGCTTTAAGGAGTACCTGCATGGCGAGTCTTAGTTATTTAGGGAGGTGCAAAGCATGTACGCGATTATTGAAACAGGTGGTAAACAAATCAAAGTTACTGAAGGACAGGAAGTGTTTGTCGAAAAAGTGGCAGCTGATACAGATGAATCTGTTACATTCGATAAAGTTCTGTTCATCGGCGGCGATGATGTAAAAGTTGGTACGCCATATGTTGATGGTGCATCCGTTACGGCAAATGTTGAAAAGCACGGTCGTCAGAAAAAAATCGATGTTTTCAAATATAAGCGGAGAAAGAATTATCACCGCAAACAGGGCCATCGTCAGCCTTATACCAAATTGGTAATTGATAAAATCAATGCATAAAGGTTATTCATGATGATCAATATCATCGTAAACAGACAAGCTAATCAGATTAAACAGTTCGAATTATCCGGCCATGCCCAAAGCGGTCCGTATGGATATGACTTGGTATGTGCGGGCGTTTCGGCTGTATCGTTTGGGTCAGTTAATGCAGTCATGGCATTAAGTGATGCTGATCTGGAGATTGAACAGGGTGATGAGGGCGGCTTCCTTCGTGTGACGGTACCTGCGGATATACCGGAGAAGACGATGGAAAAGGTCCAGCTTTTGCTTGAAGGAATGCTCATCTCCCTGAAAACAATTGAACTGGAATACAGTGAATTCATCAATATACAGGATTAACAGGAGGTGCCAGAGAATGCTACGTTTGGATTTGCAATTTTTTGCCCAGAAAAAAGGTGCCGGCAGTACAAAGAACGGCCGTGATTCCGAATCGAAACGCCTTGGTGCCAAGCGCGCCGATGGTCAATTTGTGAATGGTGGAAGTGTTCTTTACCGTCAGCGCGGTACAAAAGTCTACCCTGGAATGAATGTAGGCCGCGGTGGAGACGATACATTGTTCTCCAAAATTGATGGCGTTGTAAAATACGAACGCATTGGCCGCGACCGTAAAAGAGTCAGTGTTTACCCGGTTGCTAAAGAAGCATAACACCACGAATGAACAATACAAACTCCAGTCAGTTTAAGGCTGGGGTTTTTTTGGTATTTTGCATCAATTTTTGCTATACTTTTCTTACTATTTATGCAGTCTCTCGGGGGAGGAGAAAAAATGGAGGAAAAAGACGTCATTCAGTTGCTTCGTCATTACCGACATGATTTGATGAACCATTTGCAGATCGTCCAGGGATACCTGAGTATGGGAAATACGGAAAAAGCCCAAACGAAACTGAAAACCTACATGGAGCAGCTGCAGGAAGAAAGCAAACTAGTCAATTTGAATGCCCCTGCGTTTGCTTTATATATACAGCAATTTAATTTTTTACATACGAATTTTCGGTTAACATATCACATACATACTGCAAATAAAAATTTACAGTCTCTGGATTATTTGCTTGCAGAGTGCTGTAAAAAAGTGGTGGAAACAATAGTAGAAGCATCTGACAAAAAGGAATTATATGAACTGGATGTACACATATCTGATGTGGAGCTGGATATGATCGAATTGGAATTTGCCGTCAGCGGCAGATTCTCTGATGAAAAAACACTTATAAAGCATTTGAAGAACATGGATTGGAATATCACAGTTGCGTGCCGTGATGAGACACTTACATGTACTGTCAATATTCCAAATAAATGAGGTGGATAGAAGATGTTTGTGGATCAGGTCAGTGTTTATGTCAAGGCCGGTGATGGCGGGAACGGTATTGCTGCCTACCGGCGGGAAATTTATGTGCCCAAAGGTGGTCCTGCTGGCGGTGATGGTGGTAATGGCGGTGATGTGATTTTTAAGGTTGATGAAGGGCTGAACACGCTGATGGATTTCCGCTATAACCGCCATTATAATGCGAAGCGCGGTGAAAATGGCATGAGTAAAAATAAACATGGCAAAAATGCACCGCCATTGGTCGTTGATGTCCCGCCCGGTACAACCGTGACTGATGAAGATACCGGGGAAGTGATCGCTGATTTAACAGAACATGGGCAGGAGGCTGTTATTGCCAGAGGCGGCCGTGGTGGACGTGGTAATACACGTTTTGCGACAGCAAAAAATCCGGCGCCTGAACTGTCTGAAAACGGTGAGCCAGGTCAGGAACGCAATATTAAGGTTGAACTGAAATTGCTTGCGGATGTTGGTTTAATCGGTTTTCCCAGTGCAGGAAAATCCACACTATTATCAGTTGTTAGTGCTGCCAAGCCAAAGACGGCCGACTATCATTTTACAACGCTGACGCCTAATCTTGGTGTCATTGATACAGATGACGAGCGCAGTTTTGTGATGGCGGATCTCCCTGGCTTGATTGAGGGTGCACATGAAGGCATCGGCCTGGGATACCAATTTTTGCGGCATATTGAGCGGACCCGCGTTTTGCTTCATACAATCGATATGGCAGGGATTGAAGGCAGAGATCCATATGATGATTTTATGAAAATTAACCATGAGCTGAAGGAATATGACGCAAAACTGCTGGAACGCCCGCAGATAATTGCAGCCAATAAAATGGACATGCCGGATGCGGAGAAAAATCTGCATGAATTCAAGACGAAATTACATGACGAGTATCCGGTTTATCCGATTTCTGCACTGACAAAGAAAGGACTCCGCGAGCTCATTTTTGCCCTGGCAGATGTATTGGATAAAACGCCAAAACAAACACGGGAAATCGATGAAACAGAAGAAAAAGTTGTTTATCGTCATCAAAAAGATGATACGCCGTTTACGATTTCAAAAGATTCGGATGGTGTCTATGTTTTATCAGGCGCGAAAGTTGAGAAATTGTTCAAAATGACAGACTTTACAAAAGACGAAGCGGTACAGCGGTTTGCACGTCAGCTGCGCGGTATGGGCGTTGACGAAGCATTACGCCAGCGTGGTGCAAGCGATGGGGATACAATCAGGTTAATGGACTTTGAATTCGAATTCATTGAGTGATCATAGTGGTTGCTGGAGATTGGGGGAAGATTGAATGGTTAAAATTGGTTATCTTGGACCACGGGGAACGTTTACAAAACTGGCGGTTGATACCGCGTTTAATGGCGAACATAAACAGAGTTTTACGACCATTCCGGAATGTATTGATGCTGTACAGAATGAGGCAGTTGATATCGGTGTTGTACCACTCGAAAATGCGATAGAAGGGACGGTACAGTTAACGGTTGATTATCTGGTTCATCAGGTCAGATTGCCGATCATGGCCGAAATAGTTGTCCCAATACAGCAGCATTTGCTGGTTGCGCCGGGATTTTCGGGAGACTTATCCGATGTGCTGGATGTCTATTCACATAGTCATGCTATTGCACAATGCCATCAGTTCCTTCACATGCATATGCCGGATGCGAACCTTAATTTCACGTCGTCAACCGGTAAGGCGGCAGAAATGGTCAGCAACAGTGAAGACAGGATGGCTGCCATTGGCAACAAGCTGGCAGCAAGGGAGTATGGTTTGACCATTTATCGGGAAAATATTCATGATTATCCGAATAACCATACCAGATTTGCTGTTCTGGCAAAAAATAAAGAGATGCTCAATATTAAGCATGAAGCACAGGCAGAAAAGACGAGCCTTCTGATTACGCTGCCGAGCGACTATGCCGGCGCTCTGTATCAAGTGCTCGCAGCATTTGCATGGCGTAAAATGAACCTTTCCAAAATTGAATCAAGACCAATGAAAACAGGCTTAGGAAATTATTTTTTTATTGTCGACGTCAATCAGCCATACGATGATGTATTATTTCCCGGAGTCAAGGCTGAATTGGAAGCGCTCGGTTGTCATGTTACCATCCTTGGTACATATCCTGTTTATCAGATCGATTTATGATTATGACCGTCTGTCTTTAGCAGACGGTTTTTATTATTTTTTTGGTTCAACATTTATGATTGATCTGCATATGTTGATAATGAGTGATTTGCCCAGTATGAAACTGGATTGAAAGGAGTCTGTGTAGAGTTGAAAATTCACATTGTACAAAAAGGCGATACATTATGGGAAATCGCAAAACAATATGGTGCAGATTTTGAGGAAGTGAAACAGCTTAACCCGCAATTATCAAGTCCGGACATGATAATGCCAGGTATGAAAATTAAAATTCCTGCCTCTTCAAAACCGGTTAAAAAAGAAAGCGTGAATCAGAAGGAAACGCAAAAAGAAAAACAGCAACCGGCTGTTGAAAAACCTTACAAAGACACATCACCGAAACCGATGCCGATTATGAAGGAAGATGATGTAAAAAAGCCAAAAGAAGTTAAGCCAATGATGCCAAAGATGCCAATGCAGCCAAAAGTGCCAGCGATGGAACAAGAAACAAATTACTACACAACCATCAACCTACCGCAAATACCAACCTACACAAAACCGGAAAAGGAATCCTCCGATAAGCATAAGAAGATGTGTTATCAGCCACACGCAAAACCTGAGTTGCCGATTCATCAGCATATGCCATACGCTCAACCGTCTATGCCGCAAGTGAGCCCGTATTCAGTCGGACACAAGGACTGTGGCTGCAGCGGTCCGAAACCAATACAAATGCCTATGTACCAGCAGCCAATGCAGGCACCAAAGCATATGCAGCATCATCCAAAACCAATGCACCACCATAAGGCCCATATGCCGCAACCCTCATACTATGGCAACATGATGGATCCGCATAAATCAGCGCCAAGTATGGAAATGCCGGGAAATCCTATGCATCATCACAATATGAACAATAACGGATCATTCAGTCCAAAATTCCCCCCGAATCCGATGGGGATGCAGTCGGGTTATCATTATCCACAAATGCCACCAGCGTTCCTGTCGCATTCCACAGGCCATCATATGCTAATGCCGCAACCACCCGGATTCCATAAGAATTTCCGTGATGAGGAAGATTCGGCGAGTGAGTGATTTTAAGCAAAGAGACGACGTGAGTATGGATCGTCTCTCTTCTTTTTTGCAGAAAAAAGGGATGCTGAAAACGGATTATATAGATCGGATCCGGAAGAATGTATTCTACCTGGAAACGAACCATGATAACAAACTTATTCTTAAGCGTCATCATAACATACGTCGTGTTGAGTATCAGTGGCGTTTTTTTGAGCAACAAACCACTTCCTTTATCGTTTCATTTCAGCGATACCCAAATCAGAAACAAATTCTGGCTGGCAATGGTCAGTATTGGACGATCTCTCCCTATATACCGGGACAAAAATTAAATTATAAAACTCATGAAGATCGTAAAGCCAGTTTACAAACACTCAGAACCTTTCACGATGAAACGAAAGGCATTAAGCTTCCCAGGCCATTGCAAAAAGAACGTTTTTATATGCGGTCGTATAAAAGACTGCAGCATTTCCAGAAAACCGAACCTGTATTTTGGAAATGTGGGTTAATGTCACTGTTTACAGATATCGTTCAAACAACGGAAAATCAACTGCAGAACGTATCTCTTTTTCCATGGGCAGAATGGGAGGAACGAGCCAGGAAGTCAGGCACCTGGATTCACGGTGATGTCGCTTCACATAACTTTATCCGGCATTCAGGACAGATTTACATGATTGATTTTGATTTACTTTCGTGTGCTCCGGAAATATATGATTATGTACAGCTCGGCCAGCGTTTTTTGTCATATTTAAACTGGGATCTGCAGCAGCTTTTATCCTATAAAATGGTCAGTGATCGGTTTATGTGGCCGTGGTTGCATGCCATCTTGATCCCAAGTGATATTATGCGGGAATGGTTGCATTATATAAACAGCGATTCCGGCAGGCCTGTTAGCGATTATTTAGCCGAAATGGAAGCAAATTGGATAAAACGTCAATCTTTTTTTAAATTGGCACAAAGCATGCTAAACTAACAATAGGAAACTGAACAAAAAATAGGGTGATGATTGTGGAAAAAACAGTAGAAGAAATCGTGCAATGGTTACGGGAAAGAGTACATGAAGCGGGTGTCAGCGGTTTAATGGTCGGTGTCAGCGGTGGGCTTGATTCAGCAGTGGTCGCACATCTGATTCAGCGGGCTTTTCCTGACAATTCGCTTGGGGTCATGCTGCCGCTGAAGAATAACCCGGAAGATATGGACCATGCTAATAAAGTGATGGAAAGTTCGGGAATCAATCACTTGACTGTTGATCTGACCGAAACACATCAAATCATGTACACGGCAATCCGTAGTCAATTAATGGAAAAAAACGCTTTCAAAACTGCGAGTGATCAGCTTGCCGGCGCAAATCTCCGGGCGCGTCTGCGCATGAGTACACTTTATACATTGGCGGCTCATTATAATTATTTGGTTGTAGGCACGGACAATGCTGCAGAGTGGTATATTGGTTATTTTACGAAATATGGTGATGGCGGTGTTGATATCCTGCCATTGGTGGAATTCACGAAACAAGAGGTAAGAGAGATTGGAGAATATCTGGGAGTTCCTGATGAAATTTTAGCTAAAAAACCAAGTGCGGGACTTTGGGAAGGACAGACAGATGAAGCTGAAATAGGAACGACCTATGATAAAATTGATGCTTATTTGGATGGTGAAGAAATACCAGATAAGGATAAAGAAATGATTGAGAGAAAACATCGGCGTACTGCTCACAAACGTGAACCTGTAAAGCAATTTCATCGTACGGATCAATAATTCCTTATTTTAACTGTTTAAAATAACCTCGCTTATCCAATCTAATGGTAAGGGAGGTTGTTTTATGCAGAGAGTCAAATGGATGATAATACCACTTTTTACGGTTGTACTTTTCGGCTGTGCACAATATGAATCGGGAGAACAGGACGACTCGGAAAATATGAATTCACAGCCGATCAATTATGAAACCGAAGAAGAGGAGAAGGAACGGCTTGGAGCAGAAGATCAAGGTATTGATGAACAGGGCGGCTACCTGCAGAGTGAACAAAAAGAGCTGAATGATGGTGACGAAAATGCAAAGAGTGACGCGTTCACAAATGAAATGTCCATGTCTATTTCTAAACACTTACAAAAGCGTAAAGATGTCAGACAGGTACAGGTTGCCGTTACTGATGAGAGAGTGGTGGTTGGCATTATGCTGAGTGAACATGCACCACCTGATATGCGCGAGCGGGTTGAACAGGAAGTACAGGAGATGGTCCCCACGAAGGAAGTATACGTTTATACGGATGATATCTATTGGGACCGCATGCGTAATAAAGATAAACAGCTTGACCAGTTAAATGGGGACATACGTGAGTATCTGCGCGAATTTTTCAACCGTGACAGAGAACATTTTTAGTGTATGCCGGTTGTGCGGCTTATCACTGCTTTTCTTATAATTACAATCGATCACGGGACTGAAAAAGTGGCATTATTTTTAAATATTATTTAAGATGCCACTTTTTTGCCTTTCGGTACGATTATAGTTATAGAAGGATGGTGACGTGCCACTTTTCACCGACTTAACTGGGAGCGACTTTCCGCGTTATTGAAGAATAGGAAGGAAAGAAAACGGGAAACAACCAGTGGAGAAAATCACGCTGCTGAAGAAGTTTCGCTTTTCCCCGCATGTAATGGACAGTAACCCGCCACTGTCCCTAAATGCCCGATTCGGCTCAATTAACATTCAACGGGGAAAGATCACCCCATTGAATGAAGTTTCACTTTATTGATTGCTGTTTTTTTGGTATAGTTAATAAGGAAATTTGCTGGAGAGAGGAGAAAGTCCTATGGCTGGTCATTCTAAATGGCACAATATACAGCGCAGAAAAAATGCGCAGGATGCCAAAAAAGGCAAAATATTTATGCGCCATGCCAAAAATATATATACCGCTGCCAAGGAAGGCGGGGGTGACATGGATATGAACGCCGCGCTAAGGACGGCTGTTGAAAAGGCGAAAGCGGACAATATGCCGAACGACAATATTGACCGTGCCATCAAAAAGGCAACCGGCGGCCTTGATGGAGCACATTATGAAGAAATTACCTATGAAGGCTATGGTCCGGGCGGTGTTGCTGTTATTGTCAATGCATTGACGGACAATAAAAACCGTACGGCTTCAGAAATCAGGCATGCGTTTAAGAAAAATGACGGAAATCTTGGCGAGAACGGCAGTGTAACATTCATGTTTGACCGTAAAGGCTATATCGTTGTGGAGGATGAAGATGGATCCGTTGATGAAGATGAGATCAGCATGGAAGTGATTGAAGCCGGCGCAGATGATATCACTGCAGAGGATGGTGTATATGAAATATATACCGATCCGGAAAATTTTCAACATGTGCGCGACCATCTGCGCGAGAACAATTATGAACTTGCCCAAGCCGAGGTGACATTTTTTCCACAGACGTACAGTACCCCCTCCGAAGATGACGAACAAAAAATGCTGAACCTGATCGACATGCTGGAAGACAGCGAGGATACACAAGATATTCATCACAACATGGAAGTATCAGAGTAATCGAAACTTTTAATCCCGGATATAGTGGTCATTAGCCCGCCAAAATAGCTGACTGTGAAGATCTGATTCTGTTAACACATCCAGTGGATAACCTCCTTCCACTGGATGACGTTTGTTTTATGGAGAATGGGCGTTTTCTTTCTGCCAACAGGGAACAGTTATGTTAAACTAGGTTAAGGATTAAAAAGGAGAAACGTCAATGATCGCTTATATAAAAGGAATATTGGTCAATATACATGAAGATGCCGTGATTGTTGATGTACAGGGGGTTGGATATGAGATTACCTGTGCCAATCCTTTTGCGTTTCAGGCATCATTGCAAAACGAAGTAACGATCAGTACATATCATTATGTCCGTGAAGATACTCAAGTGCTGTACGGCTTTCGGAATCAAGATGAGAAATTGTTGTTCACAAAGCTGATTTCTGTATCGGGGATCGGGCCAAAAGGTGCATTGGCTATTCTGGGAAGTGTTGATACAAAGGGGTTCATAGAAGCGATTGAACGTGAAGATGATAAGTATCTGACAAGCTTTCCCGGTATCGGCAAAAAGACAGCCAGGCAAATTATTCTTGATTTAAAAGGCAAATTAACCGATATCACATCAATTCCTGCTCAGACTGCTGCGGATACCCAACCCGAGAAAGAATCGGATGGGTTGCAGGAAGCCCTGGAAGCCCTAAAATCACTGGGATATACAGAGCGGGAGATAAAATCAATTATACCTGAACTGCAGAAAGAAGACAGTCTTCATACGGATAAAATTGTTCGAAAGGCGCTAGCATTATTAATGAAAAAGCAGTAAGGTGGGATAATGATGGATGAACGCATGGTTACAGGTGAATTGCAGGATGAAGATTCCTCTGTTGAACTGAGTCTCCGCCCCACAAATCTGAATCAGTATATAGGTCAACAGAAAGTCAAAGATAATTTAAGTATTTTCATCCAGGCTGCCAAAATGCGTGAGGAAGCCCTTGACCATGTATTATTATATGGTCCGCCGGGATTAGGTAAAACGACACTGGCAGCCATTATCGCCAATGAGATGGGTGTACAGTTTCGTTCTACATCCGGTCCGGCAATTGAGCGGTCAGGTGATTTAGCTGCCATCCTGTCATCTCTGGAACCTGGAGACGTTCTGTTTATTGATGAGGTCCACCGGCTCCCAAGGTCTGTTGAAGAAATATTGTATCCGGCAATGGAAGATTTTTTTATTGATATTGTGATTGGCAGCGGCCCAAGCGCACGGTCTGTACAAATTGATTTGCCGCCGTTCACCCTGGTAGGGGCAACCACAAGAGCCGGGTTGTTGTCCGCACCGTTGCGTGACCGGTTTGGTGTTCTGAGCCGTCTTGAATTTTATGGTGAAAAAGAGCTGTGTCATATTGTCGAACGTACCTCGGAAATTTTTGAAACATCGATCACCCATGAAGCAGCTCTGGAGATTGCTGGCCGTTCACGCGGTACACCCCGGATTGCCAACAGGCTGTTGAAACGGATTCGTGATATATCACAAGTCAAGGGGGAAAAAGAAATCAGCCTGGAAACGACAGATCATGCACTGGATATGCTGCAAGTTGATGATGCAGGACTGGATCATATTGACCATAAACTGCTGAAAGGTATGATTGACGGTTTCCAGGGTGGACCGGTTGGATTGGATACAATTGCAGCAACGATTGGTGAAGAAGCTCAGACAATTGAAGATGTATATGAACCATATTTGTTGCAGATTGGTTTTATTCAGCGCACACCACGTGGACGTGTCGTGACACCAAACGCATATCAGCATTTTGGGATAAGGAAAGATGACAGATGAATATGGGTAAAATGTTTATTGTCCTCGGCGTTATGTTTGTGGTGATTGGCATCATTTGGTCATTTATAGGTAAGCTGCCAGGGGATATCACAATAAAACGTGACAATTTCACATTTCATTTCCCGATTATGACATCAATTGTCGTCAGCATTATTTTAACGCTTATCTTTTTCATAATCGGCAAATTTCGCTAGACAGGGTTAGGGGATCGTCATGAATATAGAAGATTTTGATTTTGAACTGCCGGATGAGCTGATTGCACAGACGCCATTGGAAAATCGTGCTGCATCCCGGCTGCTTGTGTTGCATCGTGACACAAACGAAGTGGAGCATAAACAATTTACAGATATCAAAAACTACCTGAGAAAAGGCGATTGCCTCGTCTTGAATGACACGCTTGTTTTGCCTGCCAGATTATATGGCATCAAACAGGAAACTGGGGCAAAAGTGGAAGTGCTGCTGCTGCACCAGCAGGAAAAAGACACATGGGAAGTCCTCGTGAAACCGGCTAAAAAAATTAAAATCGGAACCGTCATTGTCTTTGGTGATGGAAAAATCCGTGCAACATGCATTGGACTCAAAGAACATGGCGGCCGAATTTTAGAACTTGAGTATGAAGGCATTTTCTATAAAATACTTGATGAGCTTGGTGAAATGCCGCTGCCGCCTTATATAAAGAAACAACTGCCTGAGAAAGAACGCTATCAAACTGTATATGCAAGTGAAGAGGGATCAGCCGCTGCCCCGACGGCAGGATTGCATTTTACGAATTTACTTCTTGATGAGATTCGGGATATGGGCGTAACCATTGAATTTATCACTTTGCATGTGGGTCTGGGGACATTCAGGCCGGTTAGTGTTAATAAGATTGAGGACCACAAAATGCATGCTGAGTTTTATCAAATGTCCCAGGAAACAGCTGACACACTTTCATCGGTTAGAAACAATGGCGGCCGGATAATTACGGTTGGTACAACGTCGACGCGCACACTGGAGACAATCGTCAGGGATAATGATGGCAAATTCGTGAAATCAAGCGGCTGGACGGACATTTTCATTTATCCACCTTATGAATTTCAGGCAATTGATGGGCTGATTACCAATTTTCATCTGCCCAAATCGACGCTGATTATGATGGTAAGTGCATTTGCTGGCAGGGAAAGCATTATCGAAGCGTATCATGAAGCCATTCAGGAACAATATCGGTTTTTCAGTTTTGGCGATGCGATGTTAATTTTATAATAAAGGACGAATGACATGACAGCAGTTACGTACGAACATATTAAAACATGCAAACAGACAGGTGCCCGTCTCGGAAAAGTTCATACACCGCATGGATCGTTTGACACACCGGCGTTTATGCCTGTTGGGACATTGGCAACGGTTAAAACGATGAGTCCGGAAGAATTGAAAGACATGAATGCCAATATCATTCTGTCCAACACATACCATTTATGGCTGCGACCTGGTGAAGACATTATTAAGGAAGCTGGGGGCCTTCATCAGTTCATGAACTGGGATGGATCGATTTTGACCGATTCGGGCGGATTCCAGGTTTTCAGTTTGAGTGATATGCGGGATATTAAGGAAGAAGGTGTTCATTTCCGTAATCATTTAAGCGGGGAGAAGCTGTTTCTTTCACCAGAGAAAGCCATGGCCATTCAAAACGCCCTCGGCTCGGATATTATGATGGCATTTGATGAATGCCCGCCGTATCCGGCTTCACATGATTATATGAAGGCTTCGGTTGAGCGGACATCACGATGGGCTGAACGTTGTTTAAACGCACATGCCCGGTCATCCGAACAGGGCTTATTCGGCATTGTTCAAGGTGGAGAATATGAAGACCTGCGTAAACAAAGTGCAGAAGATTTAGTTTCGCTGGATTTTCCGGGATATGCAGTTGGAGGGCTGTCTGTTGGCGAACCGAAAGATGTCATGAACCGGATGCTGGAATTCACAACGCCACTGCTGCCTCCCGATAAACCACGTTACTTGATGGGTGTAGGGTCACCGGATTCATTGATAGATGGTGCCATTCGTGGTATCGACATGTTTGATTGTGTCCTGCCGACACGTATTGCCCGAAACGGGACATGCATGACATCAAAGGGAAGATTGGTCGTCCGCAACGCCAAATATAAGCGCGATTTCAGTCCAATCGATGAACATTGTGACTGTCATGTATGCAGAAATTATTCCCGGGCCTATATCCGGCATCTGGTAAAATGCAATGAGACGTTCGGGTTCAGGCTTACGACTTATCATAATTTATATTTTCTGTTAAACTTAATGGAGCAAGTACGTGATTCAATAGCTGAGGATCGACTTGGCGATTTCAGGGAAGCATTCTTTGAGCAATATGGTTTTAATGATGAGAATGCGAAGAACTTTTAATAAAGGAGGGACATGTAAGTGAACACGTTCATTTCGTTACTACCGATTATTTTAATGTTTGTCATTTTTTATTTCCTGCTTATCCGCCCGCAGCAAAAACGGCAAAAGCAGGTGAGACAAATGCAGGCAGACTTGCAAAAGGGTGACAAAGTGGTGACGATCGGTGGATTTCATGCTGAGATTCATGCACTTGATGAGGATACAGTCGTGTTACAATCAGGCGACGGCCCGCGATTGACATATGACCGTACAGCCATCAGGGAAGTTAAAAATGATAATGCACAATAACTCTTTATGATTTTCTACATAAAGGAAAAATAAGAAAAGAAGTCAGTTCATTACGGACTGACTTCTTTCTTTTTGACTAACTTTCTGATTTAATTACATTTACGCCGATAGCGCCGCCAAGGAGTGCTGCCAGGATAAATCCTGCATGATGGAGCGATTGTTCCAGTGAGAATCCCTGCTGATAACCCAGGTACTGCACAAGGAATGTAAAAAGTGTAAAACCTGCCCCTGTAGCGGCTCCAATAACCCATCCCTTTTCTTTGCCTTTAACACCAGCAACAATTCCGCCGATAAATAAACTGATTAATCCGACTGCCAACGTAATCCATGATAGGGTCGTTTCATCCATTGCAGTGAATTGGAGCAGGAACGCGAGAATGATACTTGTCAGTAACAGAAGTCCGAGGGTTATGATCCATCCATACAGCAGGGCAACAAATTGCTGTTTTCGCACGCTGCTTCAGCCTCCCTCCAAATGATTGTCCATGTATGATTATCATATTCGTCCAATCAGAAAAATAGACTGAAAATATTTTGTGTTCTGCGGCATATATTTGTAAGAAAGAACAAGCTATTAATGACACAGAAAGAGGATGATATATGGACGTTATATTGGCGGGCGTCATTTTTGCTGCCAGTTATGTTTTTATTATGACAGAAAAGCTAAACAGGGCTGTTGTCGCAATGGCAGGCGGAACATTGCTGTTATTGACTGGAATCTACAGCCTTAATGATATGTTTACAACCTATATTGATTGGAATACGATTGCATTACTGTTCTCAATGATGGTGCTTATTTCTATTACCGAGAAGACAGGGCTTTTCTCGTTTATTGCCGTCCGGTTCGCTCAGAAGGTAAGAGGATTGCCAGTTCCGCTTTTGATCGGTGTGAGCATATTGACTGCCATTGGTTCGGCGTTATTGGATAATGTGACGACTGTACTCATATTAGTTCCGATTATCCTGAAAATGACAAAACAGTTAGGACTGCCAGTGTTCCCGTATTTGCTTATTGTTATTTTCAGTTCAAATATCGGTGGGACGGCAACGCTCATTGGGGATCCGCCAAATATCATGATCGGACAGGCTGTTGACGATCTGACATTCCTGTCGTTTGTCAATCATCTGGCACCGGTCGCTGTTATAATGTTTTTGCTTATGCTGATCGTGGCAGTGCCTTTGTTTAGGCGGTCACTAAAATTTGAAAATGATCATACAGAAGCGTTGATGAAAGAAGATGCTTCTGCCTATCTTATCCGTTCTCCAATGTTATATCAGTCAATTGCCGTACTGTCTATGACGCTGACGGGTTTTTTGCTGCATTCATTCCTGCATATTGATCTGACGGTTATCGCATTAAGCGGAGCGGTTTTGCTGCTGCTTTTAACGGAGAAGGAGCTGACTGCGGAACACGTTTTCTCCCGGGTGGAATGGGTGACACTCTTTTTCTTTATCGGCCTATTTGCACTGGTGGGCGGACTTGAATCGGCCGGCATTATTGATGAACTGGCGAGAGCCATTATACTTTGGACGGATGGTGATTTTGCTGCAACGGCCATTTTAATCTTATGGGTGTCCGGATTGTTTTCGGGTGTTGTCGATAACATCCCGTTTGTGGCAGCAATGATTCCAGTTGTTGAAGAATTTAAGGGTTATGGCATGGTCTATTTGGATCCAATATGGTGGTCTCTCGCACTTGGTGCTTGTTTGGGTGGAAATGCAACACTTATTGGGGCCTCAGCTAATGTGGTTGTAGCAGGTCTTGCTGAAGGTGCGAATCAAAAGCTGTCATTTATCCGGTTTATGCTTTATGGACTTCCCTTTGTTATTTTATCGCTCATGGTTTCAACGGTTTATATTTACGTTCGATATCTGATTCCATATATGTCTTAGGCTTTTACTAGCTATATAAATTTTCACCTTGGTCTTAGCTTCATGGTCATGTGCATTCAGGTTTCCTTAAAGTATCACCTGAAAATTCCAGTCGGTAGCACAAGGGTTAATTTAACGTAGGAAAAGCAAAGGTGAGGAAACAGTATTTTTTCACACATACCTGAATTTAAGTTGAAGTGTAAATCCCGTTCCGAAAGTGGACAAAACGTCGGAGAGAAGGTCTCTCTCGTCCGAAATGGATACCAAAAACGAGTGAAACGTCAGAGAGAAGGCCTCTCTCGTCCGAAATGGATACCAAAAACGAGTGAAACGTCGGAGAGAAGGCCTCTCTTGGCCGAAGTGAGCCCCGAAAGTTAGCGAAACGTCAGAAAAACTCTCGCGTCCAAAAGGTCGAAGTTTATTCAGTGGAAGTATCAATCGTTGTACTCCGGAGTCTTACCTATCCTTTTCTTTTTCGTATATTTTATTGTTAAAGCTGCTTACTGCTCTTCCGTAGAATTGATCATTTTAGTTATACCCAACGTCGCTTTTAAGTTATATCATGAAATCCATTTTTGCAGGATTGGAATTTGTCTGAGCTCTTCTTTTGTAAGGAATCTTAAAATAAAGAGCAGAACGATATAAATTAGCAGCAGCATGACAAGCACCAATAGGAATATAAACAAATTTGACTCAACTCCTGTAAACAAATCCTGCAAAAACCTTCCGGCGAGCCACGTCAGAAAAACCAGCAGTCCCATTTTCAGTAAATCCCTGCCTGCAATCATAAATCCGATTTCCTTGTAAAGGCTTGCCAGGTGCAATAGTGTGACGAGGATAACGCCGACAGACATGGCAATGGCGACTCCATTTATTCCAAAATCAGGATTTGATGCCAGTAAAAACAGGACAGTCAGTTTAATGGCTGCTCCGATTAAACTGTTCCACATGGCCGGTCTTGCCAGATCAAGTGCCTGTAATGCTGCCTGTAACGGTGACTGAATATAAAGGAGGATGAAAAATGGCGCCATTAGCACTAAAAAATGACTTGCATTGGCTGTCCCATACATGTAAGTTAATATTGGTGATGCAAATAAAGTAAGTACAACAGTAGCAATACCTCCCGACGCAAATGAAATCCTGATTGATTGATGGATCCGGTAATGAATAAGCTGGTTATTTTCATGTGCATCAGCTTCGGATACAGAAGGCACTAAAGCAATTGACAGCGAATTGGTGATAAAAGTGGGCAAAAAAAGCAATGGTAATACATAACCCGTCAATTCTCCATATTGCTTAGTTGCCAGTGAACTGGATATACCGGCAATGGCCAGACTTTGGGCAACAAGAATTGGTTCGAGAAAGTGAGATATGTTGCCGATCAATCGACTGCCGGTACTGGGCAGTGAAATGGAAAACAGTTCCGTTAAAGTATTTTTGCTTGACTTGATATAGTGAAAGAACCGGTGTCGGACTTGTACAATTTTTTGGCGTTTGAAGACGCCGGCCAGATATAACATGGAGGCCAGTTCGCCGAGTATAACACTGAACATGGCACCTGCTGCAGCAAACTCAACACCATAAGGCAGAAGTAATTTTATAAAAAATGCCACACAGGTGATCCTGACAAGTTGTTCAATCACCAGAGCATAACTTTGCGGCTTCATGTTCTGCAGACCTTGAAAATAGCCTTTTAGAACAGAAGAAATAGCGATAATCGGTACAATTGGGCTAATGGCAATTAAAGGGTATAATGTCCTTTCATCTGTCAGTAAAGTTGTTGCAATGAATGGTGCCAGCACGATCATGCCTATTGTAAAAATTATACTTGATATACCGGTTATGAGCAGTGATATGACAAGAATCCGCTTGATTTTGGCTTTATCATGTTTGGCTTCCGCTTCGGATACCCGTTTGGATATGGCCACAGGAAGCCCAAGCTGGGTGAGCGTGATGACCAGGAAAAGTGTCGGGAGTGCCATCATGTATAATCCGACACCTTCTTCACCCATAACCCTGGCTACGACCAGCCGGTTAATAAAGCCTAGAAGCCTTGTAATCATGCCTGCCATAATCAGGATAATTGTCCCCTGCAGAAATGTTTGTTTGGTCAATATGGCCGACCTACCTTCTCAAAAATTAAAATTTCAGATACAATGATATATATGCAAATAAGTGGTCCAAGCATGACAAGCTTAACGCTATAAGTTGATAAGGGTACGAAGGGTGGCCTAAGACATGCACAAACCAGTCGAGGAATGGAAGTCGGAAATAGGGCCGGCATTGAAAAGCAAGGTAACTGAATTGGGTTTAATGGGTTATAATCAGGCAACAAGTGAAGATATTTGGAACTGTCTGGTCGAAAAAGTTTGGAAAGGCAATCCTTCCAAACGTCTATATGAAGTGGTTCAGGATATATTTCATTTATCCTCCAATATCTATATGAGTTATTTAACGGTCAATGCCCATCAGGATGAAAATTTAGCGGCATCCATTGCAGCGCTGACTGAAAATGATCAGACAGAAACGAATTAATGGATACATAATGAACACCCGTATGAATTAAGGGAGGCAAAACGACAGATGAAAACAAGAGGCAGAATTGTTGCCTTTTTTCTGATCGTACTTGTATTGGCAGGAACGATTGGTTCAACGGTGACAGGCATTGCGAAAGATATTAATTTAGGTCTTGATCTTCAGGGCGGTTTTGAAATTTTGTACGAAGTGGAACCTGTTGAGGAAGATCAGGAGACTGACAGAGACTTGCTCGAAAATACTGTTAGAATTCTTAATGAACGTGTCGACAGGTTAGGTATTAGTGAGGCAAATATCGATATTGAAGGCGATAACCGGATAAGGGTACAGCTCGCCGGGGTTGAAAATCAGGAAGAGGCTCGCGAACTATTGTCCACTTCAGCACGTTTGTCTTTCAGGAATGTGGAAGATGAGAAGCTGATGGATGGTACTGATTTGGTGGAAGGAGGCGCCAGCCAGGATTTTTCGCAGCAAACAAACGAACCTATTGTTACACTGCAATTAAAGGATGCTTCTAAATTTCGTGACATAACAAGTGAATTATCGTCCAAATATGATGCGGCAGCCCCTTTTCCACAGCGGGAAGACTTATTAGTCATTTGGATGGATTATCAGGATGGCGATTCATTTGATGAAGAAGTTCAGAAAGAAGATCCGAAGTATGTTTCTGCTGCCGGGGTACAACAAACCTTAAACACAACCAATGTGATGATAGAAGGTAACTTTACGGTCGAATCGGCTCAGCGACTAGCCGATATCATTAATGCCGGATCACTGCCGGTCAACATGACAGAGATTTATTCAAACACGGTTGGTGCCCAATTCGGTGAACAGGCATTGGATAAAACTGTTTTCGCCGGGTTTATCGGCATCGGTCTTGTATTTCTATTTATGATGGCTGTATACCGCTTTCCGGGTATTATTGCGGCAATCAATTTAAGTGTTTATATCTTTTTGGTTCTGTTAGTGTTTAATCTGATGAACGGTGTCCTGACGCTGCAAGGGATAGCGGCACTGATTCTCGGTGTCGGCATGGCAGTAGATGCCAATGTCATCACTTTCGAACGAATCAAGGAAGAACTGAGGCAAGGTAAATCGGTGCTGGCATCGTTTAAAGCCGGGTCCAAAAACTCGCTTCGTGCCATAGTCGATGCGAATATTACGACATTGCTTGCGGCAGCTGTGTTATTTATTTTCGGTACCAGCTCTGTTAAAGGATTTGCGACCATGTTGATTCTAAGTATCGTTGTCAGTTTTCTGACAGCTGTTTATGGAACGAGGTTGCTCATGAGCTTATGGGTGAAAAGCAAATTACTTAAAAATCGGCCGGGCTGGTTTGGTGTGAAACAAAAGGATATTAAAGATATTGCTGACTCAACAGAGTATGAACCGAAAGTATTCAACCGGGAACTGAATGTTGTCCAGCATCGCAAAAAATTCTTTGTAGCTTCGGCGGTTATGGTTATTCTCGGAGCCCTTTCACTGGGACTCTTTCAGCTGAACCCCGGCATTGATTTCACCAGCGGATCACGAATCCAGCTGGCAGCAGAAGACAGCCTGAGTACTAAAGAAATCGAAAGCGGTCTGGAGGAATTGGACTTGCAGGCCGAGTCAGTTGTCCTGACCGGTGATAATAACGAGGGAGCGATTCTCCGGTATGACCGGGTGATTGATGAAGATCGGATTTCCGAGATTCAAACCTATTTCGGGGAAAACTTCAATGCGGAAACAAGTGTCAGTGTTGTCTCGCCGATTGTCGGGGAGGAGCTGGTGAAAAATGCTCTTTATGCAGTGGCAATCGCTTCAATCGGCATGATTATCTATGTCACAATAAGGTTTGAACTGTTTTTTGGGGTTACAGCCATCATTGCGCTGCTCCATGACGCCTTTTTCATATTGGCGATATTCAGTCTGGCGCAGATTGAATTTGATGTGACCATTGTGGCCGCAATACTCACGATTATCGGATATTCCATTAACGACACCATTGTGACGTTTGACCGTATACGAGAAAACCTCAGGAAAAAGAAACGGGTCAAATCGTTTAAAGAACTTGCCAAAATTGTCAATCGAAGTCTTGTGCAGACGATGACACGCAGTATCAATACCACCGTCACAACAATGCTTGCCGTTCTGGCGTTCCTGTTCCTTGGTGCCCAGTCGATTACCGGATTTGCAATCGCTTTGGCTGTAGGGCTCCTGGCAGGTACGTATTCCTCCTTATTCCTTGCGTCACAGCTGTGGCTCGTCTGGCGCGGGAAAAATATCAAGAAAAAACCGGTTAGTTTTGTCAAAAAGAAACGAACAGAAGGTCCGCAAGTGTGATGATAGAGACCCCTGAAGCCAGCATTGGCATCAGGGGTCTATGGTTATTTCATGGTGATAACGGGTAATTAGATAATAAACCCATTTACAAAGGAGAATCAATTTGAGAGGACAGACCTATGTAATTCTTGCCATTATTTTTGTGTTAATTGTCGCAGTCTTTGCCGTGATAAATGTCGATCCGGTTGAAGTTAATTATTTATTTGGCAGTGGCGAAGCACCATTAATACTGGTCGTTCTGTTTTCCGTATTAATGGGCGGAATCATCACTGCAGCGGTTGGCCTGGTGAAAATGATCCAATTGCAGCGTGAACGGAACACATATATTACTGAAAATAAACAGTTAAAAGAAACTCTAAAAAAGCATGATCTACTTGAGGAAACGGATGTTAAAGGAAGCGGTTCCGATAAATAGTATGAGTAAAATGTTTACGGGAAGGTAGGCAAAAATAGGAATATTCTGATATCGTGGTACCGTGGCGGAATCCCAATATCAGAGAAGGTTAAGTCTTTATTTCTTTAGCATTAAACAACAAAGGAACTCTCACCTTTGATAAACTAGAATTGTCAGAGACTAGAAAGGTGGAGTTCCTATGCATCATGATAACAACAATTGGATTCTTTAAAAAGAAATTGAGCAACAACTGTTTCACGATAAATAAACCCGATTGCTCACCGTGGCTATCTCTTGTATACTAGATTAGTCAGGAGTGAGTTTATGTTAGAGAGTAAAATGAAATGGAAGTTTGCGGACAGTCAGAGCCATCTATCACATTTGGATTCAAATAGATTCTCTCCGCTTATCAAAGAATTGTTATCACAGCGGGGGATTACATCACATGAAGAAGCTGAAGCGTTTGTATCTCCTGATTTAGCACAGCTATATGATGTACAGTTTTTGTCAGATATTGATAAAGCAGCAGAGCGGGTACATAAAGGCATCACTGCTGATGAAAAAATTCTGGTATATGGGGATTATGATGCTGATGGTGTCAGCTCAACGGCTATTATGATCAAAACACTGCAGGAACTTGGTGCGGTATGTGATTACTATATCCCCAATCGTTTTACGGAAGGTTATGGCCCAAATGAGGAAGCATTCAAAGCGGCACATGAAAATGGCTATGAATTAATTATAACCGTGGATACCGGAATTGCCGCCGTACATGAAGCATCGATTGCCAAACAGCTCGGAATGGATCTGATTATTACCGATCACCACGAGCCACAGGAAGAGCTCCCGGATGCTTATGCCATTATTCATCCGAAATGTTCTCCTGACTATGGTTTTAAGGATCTTGCGGGGGCGGCCGTCGCATTTAAGTTTGCTGAAAGACTGCTTGGGTATTTTCCAAAGCATCTGCTTGATTTAGCAGCAATTGGGACGATTGCGGACCTTGTCCCACTGATCAGTGAAAACCGCGTCATTGCCTATTACGGGTTAAAAACATTATCCAATTCTGATAAACCGGGACTAGTTGCATTAAAAAAAGTTTGTGGTATAAACGGAGAGGTAACTGAAGAGGATATCGGATTTTCGATCGGCCCCAGGCTGAACGCTGTTGGAAGATTACAAGACGCTGATCTGGCAGTTCAGTTGCTGCTGACCGACGTACAGGATGAAGCCGATCAAATGGCAGAGAGCATCCAATCAATCAACGAGGAACGGCAAAAGATAGTCAGCGACATTGTTAAAGAAGCTGAAGAAATAACAGGACCGGTTGACAATCAGGGTGTCATTGTTGTGGCCAAAGAAGGTTGGAATCAGGGTGTATTGGGTATTGTAGCCTCAAACCTTGTCCGGAAATATGACCGCCCGGCAATTGTTCTGTCCATTTTGCCGGAAGATGGCATCATGAAGGGATCTGCCAGAAGTATACCCGCCTTTGACTTATTTGCAAACTGTATGAAAATAAGGGATATCTTCACACACTTTGGCGGTCATGCACAAGCCGCAGGGATGACGCTCCCATTGGATAACCTCCAATCGTTAAAAACAGAACTGAATGATTTAATCCATCAAGAACTGACAGCAGAAGATTTTACCCAGGAAATTGAGGTTGTCAAGACAATCGGTTTACCGGAAATCAATGAAGAGCTGGTGGAGGAAATAAGTCAGCTGGCTCCGTTTGGCATGGCCAATCCCAAGCCTGTTTTTCATGTGAAGGAAGTGCCTGAAGATATAAGGCAGATCGGCCATAATAAAAAACATTTAAAAATGCAGTTCCGCCACCAGGATAAGATTCTGGAGGGCATTGGGTTCGGTTTTGGGGATTTATATGATCATTTGTCATCAAAGACACCCATATCGATTGTCGGTGAGCTTGGCATTAATGAATGGAACGGCTTTCGCAAAGTACAGATTATTATGCAGGATATGAAGATTGATGAGAGGCAATTGTTTGATCATCGCGGCAAGCTTGAATTTGATATAACGCCTTATGTTCAGGATCATATTGATTGTGCAGCTGTCTATCAGTCATTGCCGGATGAGAATGCTTATCCTGATAATGTCCTATGTGTGACATATGATACGGATATAAGCGTTTTAAGGGAAGTCAATACACTATTTCTATTCGATATGCCGACGGATTTGGAAACATTTAAATGGTTGCTTGAGAGATTCAATCCTGCCAATATCCATGCATGTTTCTCGCTTCAGGACAGTGCGTTCATGAATGTTTTTCCAGCGAGGGAAGATTTCAAATGGTTGTATGCACTTCTTCATAAGCGGAAACAAATTGATATAAACAGGGAATTACCTATGATCATGGATGCAAAGGCATGGACCAAAGAGCGTATTAAATTTATGGCAAACGTGTTTTTTGATCTTGATTTTGTTAAAATAGAGAATGATTTTATTAAAATCAATCCAAATCCCGTAAAAAAAGACCTGACGGAATCTGCAGTCTATCAGGATCGACTGAATAAGGCCGAAATTGAAAAAATATTATATTATTCGACATATGATGAACTGAGATCGTGGCTGTCTGAATGTATAAAAGACAGGGGAACGCCCAAGGAGGAACTCGTTTATGGACTATAAAAAACATATACAGATTGTTGAAGATTGGCCAAAGGAAGGCGTACAATTCAAAGATATTACCCCGCTGATGGATAATGGGAAAGTATTTAAATCAGCAGTGGATGAAATTGTGGCATTTGCTCGGCAAAAAAATATTGATCTCGTAGTCGGTCCTGAGGCTAGAGGATTCATTATCGGCTGCCCTGTTTCTTATGCGCTGGAAGTGGGCTTTGCACCAGTCAGGAAAGAAGGTAAACTGCCGCGTGAAGTGATAAAAGTTGATTATGGGCTGGAATACGGTAAGAATGTCTTGACGATTCATCAAGACGCGATCAAGCCCGGACAGCGTGTTCTGATCACAGATGATTTGCTTGCAACAGGCGGCACGATCGAAGCTACGATCAAATTGGTTGAAGAACTGGGTGGAATTGTCGTTGGATGTGCTTTTCTGGTTGAACTTTCCTATTTAAATGGAATGGAAAAATTGGAAGGATACGATGTACTGGCGCTGACGAGCTATTAGCGTTCAGTATGATTTTTTAGGGTCTGATCGAATCATTCATCAGGCCTGTTCTTATTGATTTGAAATTCTGAAAAATCCGGGAGCGGACCGGTGAACGGTTTTCCCTTTACATTTCAGCAAAAATTTTTAATACTATAAACAATGGGATAAACCTGCAGCAAATATTATCTAACTTACAGGCTGGAAAACTGTGCTGGCAGACGGAGCGGCCAATCCGGCTGACCAAAGCATTGTTAAAGTGAATTCAGGTGATTTTATGGCTAAAGAAGAAATATTAACAATCGAAGAAGTGATTAATAAAGCCCGGGAGTACCTTTCAAAAGAGGATGCTGTTTTTCTTCGCCGTGCATATGAATTTGCCGAAGATGCACATAAAAGCCAATTCCGTAAATCAGGCGAGCCTTATATCGTTCATCCGGTTCAGGTCGCCGGAATTCTGGTAGGTCTTGAAATGGATCCGGTGACGATTGCCGGCGGTTTTTTGCATGATGTGGTTGAAGATACGCATATGACATTGGACGATTTGGAGGAATCGTTTGACCATGAACTAGCCATGCTGGTCGATGGTGTCACCAAACTCGGCAAAATTAAATATAAATCAAAGGAAGCCATCCAGGCGGAGAACCACCGCAAAATGTTCGTTGCGATGGCAAAGGATATCCGGGTTATTCTGATAAAACTTGCCGACCGTCTGCATAATATGCGGACGTTGAAACACTTGCCGCCGAATAAGCAGCGCAGGATTTCCAATGAGACATTGGAAATCTTTGCGCCTTTAGCCCACCGTCTTGGGATATCGACGATAAAATGGGAACTGGAAGATACGGCATTGCGCTATCTTAACCCTCAGCAGTATTACCGGATCGTTCAGCTGATGAAACAAAAACGTGAAGAACGGGAAACCTATATCGATGAGGTAATCGTGGAACTGGAACATCAGTTGAATGATGTCAATATTGAGTCGGATATTTCAGGAAGGCCAAAACATTTATACAGTATTTACCGGAAAATGGTCAAGCAAAATAAACAGTTTAATGAAATTTATGACCTGCTGGCTGTAAGGATTATTGTCAACAGTATTAAGGACTGCTATGCCGTATTGGGTATCATTCACACGTGCTGGAAACCGATGCCGGGCAGGTTTAAGGATTATATTGCCATGCCCAAGCCCAACCTTTATCAGTCATTGCATACGACAGTAATTGGACCAAAAGGTGATCCGCTTGAAGTGCAGATACGCACAAAAGAGATGCATGAAATTGCTGAGTATGGTATCGCTGCACATTGGGCTTAT
Source organism: Lentibacillus sp. (assembly GCF_035301925.1). GTDB lineage: Bacteria > Bacillota > Bacilli > Bacillales > Amphibacillaceae > Lentibacillus. The sequence continues at coordinate 30,981 of NZ_DATGTI010000007.1, forward strand.
AAAGAAGGCAAGCAATTATCTAAAGATAATCAATCGTTTGAGAAAAAATTAACCTGGTTTAAGGAAATTCTGGACTGGCAAAGCGAAACACATGACGCGGAAGAATTCATGGAAACATTAAAAGTTGACCTGTTTTCCGATATGGTTTATGTATTCACGCCAAAAGGTGATGTTATTGAGTTGCCATCCGGCTCGGTTCCGCTTGATTTTGCCTATCGGATTCATACAGAAGTCGGTAATAAGACAATTGGTGCCAAAGTAAACGGAAAAATGGAGCCACTCGATTATCAACTGAAAAATGGGGATATTGTGGAGGTCATGACCTCCAAACACTCGTATGGCCCTTCCCAGGACTGGTTGGCAATCACCCAGACGTCACAGGCAAAAAGTAAGATCAAACAATTTTTTAAAAAACAGCGCCGTGAAGAAAATATCAGTAAAGGCAAGGAAGCAGTTGAAAAAGAAATCCGTTCACTCGGTATCGAACCGAAAGAAGTACTGACCCAGGACAATTTAAAACGTGTGTTTGAAAAATTTAATTTTTCCACTGAGGACGATATGTATGCCGCAGTAGGCTATCAGGGGATTACACCTGCATTGATCGCGACACGTCTGACAGATAAATTACGCCAGGAAAAACAAAAAGAACAAAACCTTGAAGAAACGATCGAAGAAGTCAAAACTGATAAAATCACCAAAAAGGTGCAAAAACGGGATTCGGGTGTCAAAGTGGAAGGTGTTGACAACTTACTGGTGCGCCTGGCCAAATGCTGTAATCCAGTGCCCGGTGACACGATAGTAGGATATATCACGAAAGGCAGGGGCGTGTCTGTACACCGGGCGGATTGTCCGAATATCCAGACTGAAGAAGCCAAACAGCGCCGTCTTCATGTTGAATGGGAAAACCAAGACACCGATAAGAAACAGTACCATGTTGACCTGGAAATATCAGGGTTTGATCGCCGAGGGTTAGTGAATGAAGTTTTACAGGCGGTAAATGAAACGAAGACAAATATTACGTATGTTAACGGCCGCTCCGATCGAAACCGTATGGCTGTGATTCACATAACGATACTGATTCATAATACAGGGCATTTAAAACGGATTGTTGATCGGATTAAACAAATAAAAGACGTTTACACAGTAACACGCACAGTTCAATAGTGAACGGAAGGGGACTTGAGACAATGAAGGCAGTTATTCAACGAGCGTCAAACGCAAGCGTGACAGTGAACGGAGCAGAGTCAGGGAGCATCGATCACGGTTTGGTTGTCTTGCTCGGTGTCACGCATGATGATACACCAGAAGACGCCGATTATCTGGTCAATAAGCTCGTGAATCTGCGGATTTTTGATGACCAGGACGGTAAAATGAATCGTTCGTTAAAGGACGTTTCAGGACAGGTTCTGTCAATCTCACAATTTACACTGTATGCTGATACACGTAAAGGCAGGCGGCCAAATTATCTGAATGCTGCCAAACCTGAACAGGCAAATGACCTTTATCAATATGTTAACCAGCAGATTGAACAGCAAGGTGTTCAGGTGGAGACAGGCGAATTCGGCGAAATGATGCAAGTACAGCTGACAAATTCAGGGCCGGTGACAATTATCCTGGATACGGATGATAAATAGCGGTAGAATGGTTCACCATACTACCGCTATTTAAAGTATTGGGTAAGACCGGCAACAATCCCTGATACTAACTGTTTTTGATAGCTGTTTGTCTGAAGAAGCTGTTCCTTTTCATGGTTGGAAATGAATCCGAGTTCAACGAGAATGGCGGGATGATCATTTTGCCTGAGGACTTGATAATCTCCTTTAAATACGTCACGGTCATTTGCGCCGGTTTTCCTGATCAGGCCTTCCTGAACAAGCCGGGCCAATTCTTCACCCCGCTTGTGATAATAATAAGTACCGATTCCATTTACATCGGGTGCTTGTGGAAAACTGTTGTAATGGATACTGATAAAAGCATTGGTTTCTGCTAAATTGGATAGGCTCGTCCTGCTGCTGAGAAAAACAAATTGATCCGCTTCCCGCGTTAAAACAACCCGGGCACCAAGAATGGCCATTTCTTTTTTGAGTTCCTGCATCGTTTGATAAGTGAAATCTTTTTCATATGTCCCGCTTGCTCCGATTGCACCCACATCACGACCGCCATGTCCAGCATCGATAACGATAGTTTTATCTTCCAGACCTGACGATGTTGGAGCATGACGGTCGACAAAATCCTTTAAAACATATCCGGACATCTCCTCATTTGCAATTTCATACCAGTTGTCTTCTGCCGACGTTACATTAAATTCATCACCTTTTTTGGCATAACCGGTAATGTCATATGACGTTGAAGGGCCTTCCCGCAAATGGGTATTGTCATACTGGATGGTAATACTGCTGCTGGCAGAATCAGTAGTTCTATCACGCTTTGTTGAATCCTCACTTAATTCGGAATGAATGTTAACAAATTCGCCCGTCACCCATCCGCTGCCATTGTTTAATTTTATTTCCAGCCAACCATCTTTCCTGCTGATTATTTGCAGCATTTCACCCGTATGTACCTGGCCGGTCGGCTGATAATCAGTCCCCGGTCCTGACCGGATAGTCAAGTCATCTGTGGTTACAACGGCTTTGTCAGCTTGTACAACAGGTGTGAAAGCCAAGCATAGAATAAACAAAAGCATTCCGGCTAATTTTTTAAAGGTCACATCATTTCCTCCTGAACACGCTTCATTATCCTGATTGTAATAAAAAGTTTAAAAATAGGCAAAAATAGAGTCTGTGAAGGAGGAATACGCTAATGCGTATGAATGAAAAACAGTGGCATACGAATGTCAATAAAGCATTTTATGGAGCAGACTTTCACCGCTTCGCAGAGATGGAAGACCAGTTTAATCATATGGAAATAGCAGAAGAATTGGGAATTTCACTTGGTGAGGTTAAAAGACTGAAGAAAAAAATCATCCGTACTTGACATTATAATGATGAAACCTTATTATAGTACTCATTCAATACGATAATTAAACGAACCAGTGAGGGAAAGAGTAATCAGATCGCTTGTGCAAAGAGAGAAAATGTCATCGGCTGAAAACATTTTCGCATTGAGCCCTGATGAACGACATTCCTTAGGTTCTATATCGAATCATCGTGAGTAGGTATAGACGTTTTGCAGGCGTTAACTGTGAAGAGCGGATGTTGAAAAACATCAAGCAGGGTGGCAACGCGGGTAAACTCTCGTCCCTTATCAGCAGGGGATGGGAGTTTTTTATCGTCAAATGATTAGCGACTGTAGCCCGCGTATAGTGCGCATCTGGAGCTAAAATCCACATTCAAGTTTAACAAGGCCATTATTTTTAAATGCTATAGGGGGTATTGATATGAATATGAAAGCTCCACGCGGAACGATTGATATTTTGCCTGAAGAAGCAGCAAAGTGGCAATTTGTTGAGGAAAATATAAAAGACATTTGCGAAAGATATCATTTCGAGGAAATCCGCACACCTTTATTTGAACATACAGAGCTTTTTCAGCGCGGGGTGGGTGATTCGACCGATATTGTTCAAAAAGAGATGTATACGTTTGAAGATAAAGGCGGCAGGAGTCTGACATTGCGCCCGGAAGGCACCGCACCGGTCGTTCGCTCATTTGTTGAACATAAAATGCATGGCAATCCGAGTCAGCCGGTCAAACTTTATTATTTTGCCCAAATGTTCCGTTATGAACGTCCGCAAAAAGGGAGAATGCGGCAGCTGAATCAATTCGGTGTTGAGGTAATGGGTAGTGCAGACCCGGCAGTGGATGCAGAGGTCATCGATCTGGCCATGACCTGTTACCGTGAACTTGGGTTGAAGTCGCTGAAACTGGTGATTAATTCGCTGGGGGATAAGGAAAGCCGGGAGAGACACCGTCAGGCATTGGTCGATCATTTTACACCACATAAGGAAGAATTATGCAGTGACTGTCAAACACGGCTTATCCAAAATCCATTACGTATTTTGGACTGCAAAACGGATAAAGATCATCCGGCCATGAAGAGCGCACCATCCGTTCTCGACTATTTGAATGACGCGTCAATGGCGTATTTCGAAAAAGTCAAACATTATTTGACGCTTATGGGAATTGATTATGAAGTAGATCCGAACCTGGTGCGTGGTCTTGATTATTACAATCACACGGCCTTTGAAATCATGAGTGAAGCAGATGGATTCGGAGCGATCACGACACTTGCCGGCGGCGGCAGATATAATGGACTTGTTGAGGAATTGGGCGGACCTGAGACACCAGGGATCGGTTTTGGAATGGGGCTTGAACGTCTGTTAATGGCATTGGAAGCTGAAAATATTGATATTCCGGCAAGTGACGATTTGGATTGTTTTCTTGTGGCTGTTGGTGATGAAGCCGAAAAAGCGTCTGTTCAGATTCTCCATGATTTACGCAAAAATGGTATCCAGATTGACCGGGACTACCAGGGACGGAAAATAAAAGCACAATTTAAAGCGGCAGATCGTTATCGTGCCAAATATGTCCTCGTTCTTGGCGAAGATGAACTCAAGCAGGGTACCGTTAATGTAAAAGAAATGGCGACTGGTGATCAGGAAGAAGTATCGTTGGCTCAGTTAACCGAATTTTTGAGTGGAAAACTGTCAGGAGGAAATCGTAATGCGTGAACGAATATTAGCCGGTACATTAAGTGAAAATGATGTTGATCAATCAGTATTGCTGAAAGGCTGGGTCCAAAAACACCGTGATTTGGGTGGACTTATTTTCATCGATCTGCGTGACAAATCCGGTCTTGTGCAGGTCGTATTCAATCCGGATTATTCGAAAACAGCCCTGAAAACGGCTGAAACAGTCAGAACCGAATATGTCCTGGAAGTAAGGGGCAAAGTGGTCAAGCGTGACGAGGGAACGATTAATCCGGCAATGGAAACCGGCCGGATTGAAGTGCTTGCTTCAGACCTCACAATTTTGAATAAGGCTAAAACGCCACCTTTTCTGATCCAGGAAGAAACAGATGTTGCCGAGGACTTACGCTTAAAATATCGTTATATCGATTTGCGCAGAAGTACACTGCAGGAAACGTTCAAAATGCGTCATCAAACTACACAGGCGATACGCAACTTTTTAAATGATGACGGCTTCCTCGAAATGGAGACACCGATTTTAACGAAAAGTACGCCTGAGGGTGCTAGAGACTATCTTGTGCCGAGCCGGGTCCATCAAGGTCAATTTTATGCATTGCCTCAGTCTCCTCAGTTGTTTAAACAGCTGATCATGATGAGTGGTTTTGAAAAATACTATCAAATCGCCCGCTGTTTCCGGGATGAAGATTTACGTGCAGATCGACAGCCGGAATTTACCCAGGTTGATATCGAAACATCATTCCTGACCGGTGATGAGATAATGGACATGACTGAAAACATGATGAAACATGTTTTGAAAGAGGTTAAGCATATAGATATGACACTGCCGCTGCCACGGATGTCTTACAATGAAGCAATGGCGCGGTTTGGATCTGACAAACCTGATACAAGATTCGGTATGGAATTGATCCATGTATCGGATATTATGGAAAATTCGTCGTTTAAAGTTTTTCAGAGTGCCATCGAATCAGGGGGAAAAGTCTGCCTGTTGAATGTGAAGGGACAGGCTTCCAATTATTCCCGAAAAGCTATTGATAAACTAACTGATTTTGTGAAAGTTTATGGCGCTAAAGGTCTGGCATGGCTTAAAGTTGACGACGGTGAATTGACTGGACCGATCGCAAAATTCCTGTCTGCTGATGAGAAAAACGGGCTGATTGAGCGATCAGCTGCCGAGGATGGCGACTTGCTTTTATTCTGTGCCGATAAAACAGCCATTGTGTATGACAGTTTAGGTGCATTAAGGCTGAAACTTGGAAAGGAATTGAACTTGATTGATGAGGGTAAGTTTAATTTTCTTTGGGTGACCGATTGGCCATTACTGGAGTACGATGAAGACCTCGGGCGATATTTTGCTGCCCACCATCCTTTTACAATGCCGGTTGAAGAAGACTTTGACAAGCTGGATAATGATCCAGGGAATGTCCGGGCCAATGCATATGATCTTGTCTTGAACGGCTATGAACTTGGCGGTGGATCACTGCGTATTCATAAGAAAGATCAGCAGATGAAAATGTTTGATGTATTGGGTTTCACGATGGAAGAAGCCAATGAACAGTTTGGGTTTTTACTCGAGGCACTGGAATATGGTGCACCTCCACACGGCGGGATTGCGCTGGGGCTGGACAGGATTGTCATGCTATTAGCAGGAAGGTCAAACCTGAGGGACACCATCCTGTTTCCGAAAACAGCGTCGGCATCTGATTTGCTGACAGATGCACCAAGTGATGTCAGCCAAACACAGCTTGACGAATTGTCTATTCAAATCAGTGATGACATATGAGCAAAATGAAAAAATGTTGTTAATTTGTAATCTCTATCATGAATATTTTATATGACAGATGATTGATTATAAAGCAGCTGTATGATAAAATAAACTCACAGTTAAGTTACATGCTGCATTCATCAATCCTGATGTGTTCGTCTGAGACATTCGTTTTGACCGAACAATTTTATAAAAGGGAGCCCGAATAGGTTTTCATGTTGCATGCACGCCCCGGACGCGGGGAAGCATAACAAATATGAAACAGGGCACCCACCTGCCAAGAGCGGGATCAAAACTTTCAAACAGACGGCACAATTGGGATTGATAGATACATAAAGTGAAACTTCATTCAGCGGGGCAATCTTTCCCGCTGAATGATTAGTTGAACAGAATCGGACATCTAGGGGAGTTGTCCCCCGTTTTTGGGGGGGATTACTCCCCATTACATGCGGGATGATAACGGATATCAGAGATCGGGACTCAGAGGTCGGCCTAAATAAAAGGAATCGGCAATTAGCCGATTCCTTTTATGTTTCTCAATCGATTTTTCTTATTGATTGGATGACCCATCCACAACCTGCTCCAGATTTCCGTTTTTATCCATTCTAAATGATGGGGATTTTAATGAATCCTGATCATCAAAGACGGTCATTTTCCGGGCCCGTTCCATAATCTGCATGAACACCTGATAGTCTTCCTGTACAGTTTCGAGCTGCTTTGTCGTACGTGTTAATTTATTTTCCAATTCACTCACTTGGTTCCTTAGTGTTTCATTTTCTTTCTGCATTTGTTCCAACGACCGTTTTGATTGATTGGAAGCCTGATAGTCTCTTTTCAATTGTTTTAAAAATTGGATAACCGAATCCATTGTTATAGATTGCTGGCCATCTTCCGCTTCATCCAAATCTGATCGATTATTCTGCGGTACCGTGATGACCGGCTGTTTTGCTTTTGCAGCAGTGGCGCGTTTTTTCTCTTTTCTTTGCCGTTTGGCGAGTTCTATCGCATCATTATATTTGTTTCTTACTTCAGCATTCCAGCGGAAACCACAGGCAGCTGAGGTACGGTTCAATTGATCGCCCACTTCCTCAAATGCATGTAATTGTGTGCTGCCTTCTCTGATATGCCGCAGCACCGTTTCCGCCAGGAGCAGATCATCTTCATGGGACCAGGCATCCTGTCTTACTTTGGCCATTACATTCAACTCCTTTTTTCAATAACAGTTCAACAATAGATTTTGCCTTTATTGTTTAGTGTGACCGCTTGAAAAAAGGATTATACCTCTAAAATCTAGTATTATTTTTTTCCGCCTGAATTTTTTCATGTACCTGCTTCAGCTGCTGTTCAAATTTGCCGCTGTCTTTAGGCTTGTAGTAATTTTTTGTTTTAATGGTGTCCGGCAGATATTGCTGATTGACCCAGCTGTTTTCATAATGGTGCGGATATTTATAGTCGATGCCTCTTCCCATTTTCTTGGCGCCCTGATAATGGCCATCCTTCAAGTGTGCCGGCACGTCTCCACTTTTGCCGCTGCGGATATCGGACAGGGCTTCATCTAGCGCTTTATATGCCGTGTTCGATTTAGGTGACAACGACAGTTCCACGATTGCGACGGCTAATGGTATACGTGCTTCAGGGAAACCAAGACGTTCGGCAGCCTGAACGGCGGCAACAGCGCGTGGTCCGGCCTGTGGATTTGCAAGCCCGATATCTTCATAGGCGCAGACAATCATGCGGCGGGCAATGCTGTCGAGATCGCCTGCTTCAATCAGACGTCCGAGATAATGCAGTGCTGCGTTGGCATCACTGCCCCTGATGGATTTTTGAAAGGCTGACAGAACGTCGTAATGGGCATCACCATCCTTATCATGGGAAAAGCTTTTTTTCTGCATGCATTCTTCGGCAATATCAAGTGAGATGACAATGTTACCCTGTTTATCTTTCGGTGTTGAAGATACAGCAAGTTCAAGACCGTTCAATGCTGCACGCATGTCCCCATTTGCAGCCAGTGCTAAATGTTCCAAAGCATCTTCCTTGAGTTCGACAGGGATAGAACCCAGTCCATTCTGAACATCGTCTGCTGCCCTGTTGATGGCCGTTTTAATATTTTCGATCGTTAATGGATGCAGCTCGAATAAATGACATCTGCTGCGTATGGCAGGATTGATAGAATGATAAGGGTTGCTTGTCGTGCAGCCAATCAATGTGACAAGATTGCTTTCAATATGGGGAAGCAAAAAATCCTGTTTCGCCTTATCAAGCCTGTGCACCTCATCAAGCACCAATACGACTTGTCCGCTCATTTTTGCTTCCTCGACAACGATTTCCATATCTTTTTTCTTATCAACAACGGCGTTAAGCATTCTGACCGGCAGCTGCAGACTCTTAGCAAGAGCAAAAGCCATGGAGGTTTTTCCGGTCCCGGGCGGTCCAAATAATATCATCGATGCCAGGCGCTCGGCCTGAATCATCCGTGAAAGTATTTTTCCTTTACCAACCAGGTGTTCCTGGCCGATAATCTCATTTATGTGTTTAGGGCGCATACGAAATGCAAGTGGTTTTTGTTTCATTTTGATCGTCCTTTTTATAAAATAATGAAGATGTCTAATTAAAAGCGTAATTCTGATTGTGTTAAAATGCAAGAAACAGGTCATTCATGCTATAATATTTTGTATTGTGAACATCGATAATGAACGTTGAAGCTGACGTGAGGTGTAAATGATGAAAATTTCCACAAAAGGCCGTTACGGGTTAACCATTATGCTGGAGCTGGCTAGAAAATATGGCAGTGGGCCAATATCGCTGAAGACAATCGCACGGGAAAAGGAATTATCCGAACATTATCTGGAGCAGCTGGCGTCTCCATTGAGGAATGCCGGTCTGATCAAGAGTGTCCGTGGTGCGTATGGCGGTTATGAGCTGACAAAAGATCCCCGTGATATAAAAACAGGCGATATTATCCGCGTGCTGGAAGGCCCGATATCCCCAGTCGAAGGAATCGAGAATGAGGAACCGGCAAAACAGGCATTATGGATACGCGTAAGAGATGCTGTCAAAGACGTATTGGATACAACAACATTGGAAGATTTAAAACGGCATGAAAATGATCAGCAGCAGGATGCCTATATGTTTTATATATAATGAACTGGAAAGGGTAATAACCATGGAAAGTATCTATTTGGATCATGCAGCAACAGCCCCGATCGATCAGCGGGTTGTTGAAACGATGACACCTGTTATGACGACTATTTTTGGCAATCCGTCAAGTGTTCATTCATTTGGACGGAAAGCGAGACAATATTTGGATGAGGCAAGGCGGACGATGGCAAGAAGCATTCAGGCCAATGAAAAAGAGATTGTATTTACAAGCGGCGGAACAGAGGCAGATAATCTGGCACTGATTGGCACAGCTTTGGCCAATAAAAATAAAGGGAACCATATCATTACGACTGTTCAGGAACATCATGCCGCACTGAATACGGCTGAATTTCTGGAGCAGCAGGGTTTTGATGTCACCTATTTGCCGGTTGATGATACAGGGATTGTTAATATTGATGATCTAAAGGAAGCCTTAACAGATGAAACCATTCTGGTGTCTGTCATGTATGTCAATAACGAAACTGGTATGATTCAGCCTATTGAAGCGATCGGTCATATGTTAAAAGACCACCAGGCGTATTTTCACACGGATGCTGTACAGGCTTACGGATTATTGGATATTAATGTCAAAGCATCCGGGATTGATTTACTGACGGTTTCCTCCCATAAAATAAACGGTCCAAAAGGTATCGGTTTTCTATACGTTTCGAGTGACGTGAAAATCGAGGCATTGCAATTTGGCGGCGAACAAGAACGAAAACGGCGGCCGGGCACAGAAAATGTTCCAGGCATTGTTGGATTCGGGAAAGCCGTCGAACTGGCCATTGAAGAAAAGTATCAACGTAAACAGACGTACGGGAGTTATAAAGAACAATTCATGAAACAACTGTCTGAGAACGGGGTAGCATATGAAGTGAACGGTAAGCCGGAAGAAGGTATTGCATCGATTGTCAATATCAGTTTCCCGGGCACCAATGTTGAATCATTGCTGACTAATTTTGATCTGGATGGCATTGCTGCATCAAGCGGCAGCGCATGTACAGCGGGGTCAGTAGAACCTTCTCATGTACTTTCGGCAATGTATGGCAAAGGTGATGAACGGATAACCAATTCGATCCGGTTTAGTTTCGGGTCATTCAATACGACAGAGAATGTGACGGAAGCGGCTGATCGTGTTTCCAAAATCGTTAAGCGGCTAACTGATTAAAAGGTGGTGATAATGATGAAAAACAAAGAAGATACACGGGTAGTGGTCGGTATGAGCGGCGGCGTTGACTCATCTGTTGCCGCACTGCTTCTAAAGGAACAAGGCTATGACGTTGTCGGCATTTTCATGAAAAATTGGGATGATACTGACGAAAATGGTGTCTGTACTGCAACAGAAGATTATGATGACGTTGTCCGCGTTTGCAATCAGCTGGATATCCCGTATTTTGCCGTCAACTTTGAAAAGCAGTACTGGGATAAAGTGTTCACTTATTTTCTCGATGAATATAAAGCAGGCCGAACACCAAATCCGGATGTTATGTGTAATAAGGAAATCAAATTTAAAGCATTTTTGGAACACGCGATGTCACTTGGAGCGGATTATTTGGCGACAGGGCATTACGCACAAGTGAGGGAAATCAACGGGAAATATGAAATGCTGCGCGGTGTTGATGACAACAAGGATCAGACATATTTTTTGAATCAACTGACAGAAGATGTATTGGCGAAAGTGATGTTTCCATTAGGCCATCTTACCAAGAGCGACGTACGGGAAATTGCCAATAAACATGATCTGGTGACTGCAACGAAAAAGGACAGTACTGGTATCTGCTTTATCGGCGAACGGAATTTTAAAGAATTTTTGAGTGAATACTTGCCGGCACAGCCGGGCGCTATGAAAACATTGGACGGTGTTGAAAAAGGCCGCCATGACGGACTCATGTATTACACGATCGGCCAGCGTCAAGGGCTCGGTATCGGCGGTGCTGGTGAACCATGGTTTGTCGTTGGTAAAAACCTTGATGAAAATGTGCTGTATGTCGGTCAGGGTTTTGACAATGATAAGCTTTATTCGGATAGTCTGATCGCCTCGGATGTTAATTGGATCAATGATACAGCTGATGAAACATTCACATGTACAGCCAAGTTCCGGTATCGTCAGAAAGATAGTGCTGTCAGCGTTACCAAAATGGAAAATGGTAAAGTGCATGTTGAATTTGCTGAAAAACAGCGGGCAATCACCCCCGGACAAGCAGTTGTGTTTTATGATGGTGATGTTTGTTTAGGCGGCGGTACAATTGATCATGTCATTAAAGATGAGCACTATCTGGACTATGTCGGTTAACAGATAAAGACGATTTCCGGGATGAGGTGAGATGATGGACAAAAATCAGCAGGCTATCGAGCTCATGAAAGAACAGAAATATGAAGAAGCAGCGAAACTCTTCAATGATATTATAGAGGAAAATCCGCAAGACCCTGTTGGCTATATCAACTTCGGTAATTTATTGCTGCATATTAATGATCCGGAACGTGCCCGGCGATTTTACGAGCGGGCCATTGAACTGGATCAGAAGGCAGCGACTGCCTATTACGGGTTAGGGAATCTTTACTATGAGGAATCTGATTTTCCAAAAGCTCAGAAGAACTTTTTAACAGCGATTAACATCGGACTGAAAGAAGCTGATGCATATTATTTGCTTGGTATGACTTTCTTTCATCAGGAAGAATATAAACTGGCATTGCCATATTTACTGCGTGCAGTGGAATTAAGCCCTGAGGATACGGAATATTTGTTCCAGTATGCGCTGTCGCTTGCGCAAAGTGAGCATATTGACGACGCAAAACCGGTATTTCAAAAAGTGCTGGAACTTGATGACAATCATAGTGATGCCCATTATAACCTGGGTGTCATTTCCCTTTATGAAGAAAATCTGTCCAATGCACTGGATCATTTCAATCAGGCGCTGGAAATTCAGCCCGAGCATGTCCTGGCGGCAAATGCCAAAAAACAAATCAAGGAAGTATGGAAAAATACCGGTATGTAAGATAGCGAGGTTGTTCGTATGGTAACGGATAAACAGTCTCATCAGGACAATGGGTATATTAAAGGGGAACTGCTGTATACCATCTTTCACAATGAGCAGGAAAACTTCTCTATTGCCAAAATAAAAGTTCTTGATACGAATGAGGATTACCGGGAAAAAGATATTGTGATCAAAGGTCATTTTTCCGGTCTGCAGGAGACGGCTGCCTATTTTTTTTACGGGCGCTTTGAGAGGCATGCTAAATTTGGATTGCAATATAAAGTGACTTCCTATCAGACATACATTCCGGATACAAAAGATGGGCTGATTGCCTACCTCTCGAGTGATTTGTTTCATGGAATCGGCAAAAAAACGGCTGAAAAAATTGTTAGGGCTCTGGGTGATAATGCCATTTCCAGGATTTTAAACGATCCGGATGCACTGGGAAACGTTCCCGGTTTAAAAAAAGACAAGCGAGACCTCATCGTTGAAACATTGACGGAAAACCAGGGATTTGAGCATGTTGCGATTGTTTTGTCCAAATATGGAATAGGTCTTAAAATGGCACAAAAAATTTATAAAGAATACAAGGACAAAACGATCAGCGTTTTACAGGAAGACCCCTATCAATTTGTGTTTGACATTGAAGGATTTGGCTTTCGAACGGCCGATCAGATCGCCCGCGGGAATGGCTTATCTTTAACACACCCGAACAGGATTGGTGCTGGGTGTATTTATGTGCTGCAAAAAAATATCCATAATGGTCATGTATTTTTGCCGGTTGAAATGTGTGTCCAGGAGGTCATTGATTTACTGGCCAACCCGGAACAGCCGCTCACAGAAGACATGGTCACCGGCCGGCTGGAGGAATTGAATCAGGAAAAAACAGTGATCATGCATGACGGGAATGTTTACTTGCCTTCGCTTTACTATGCTGAAGACGGGTTTGTAGCCAACGTCAAACGGCTGATCACCAAGCCTATTGAACATGATGTCGCTTTGGCAGAATTGATGAAAATTGTCGGGGATATTGAAGAACGGGAAGTACTCAGTTACGGCAAGGAACAATTTGAGGCAATTCGGCAGGCACTCAGCTCCAAGTTAATGATAGTTACAGGTGGTCCCGGCACCGGAAAAACGACCGTCATCAAAGGCATCCTGAATGCTTACGCAGAAATTCATGACATGCCGGTTGACCCGGACGCCTACGATTCCGAAAGTGATTTCCCTTTCATTTTAACAGCCCCCACCGGTAGAGCTGCCAAGCGATTAACCGAGTCAACCGGACTTCCGGCCGTAACGATTCACCGGTTATTGGGATGGGACGGACAAAGCGATTTTGAGAAAAATGAACATGAACCATTGTCAGGCAAATATTTGATTGTTGATGAATTTTCCATGGTCGATGTCTGGCTGGCCAACAGTTTGTTCAAAGCTATTCCGGATGATATGCAAGTATTGCTGGTGGGAGATGAAGATCAGCTGCCTTCGGTCGGTCCCGGACAGGTTTTGGCTGATCTATTGGGGAGTGGACTGATTCCGTATGTCAGTCTTCAAGATGTTTATCGACAAAAAGAAGGGTCAAAAATCATTGAACTGGCACACTTGATCAAACAGGATACGTGTGATCAAAGTGCTTTACAAAAAGATAAGGATTTCAGTTTTATTTCCTGCACTGAACACCAGCTGACGGATGCCGTGACTGCCGTATTTGAGCGGGCTAAAGCAAAAGGAATCGATTTGCAGGATATTCAGGTTCTGGCACCTATGTACCGCTCACAAGCAGGCATAACGACGATCAATCATTATTTACAAGAGTTTATCAATCCGTCTTCACCTTCAAAACGGGAAATTAAAACAAAAGATGCCGTGTATCGGATTGGTGATAAAGTGCTGCAGCTTGTCAATCAGCCGGAAGATGGCATTTATAATGGTGACATCGGTAAAGTGGCTGCTATCTTTGAGGAAGACGAGAATGTTGACAATACGGAACAACTTGTGGTTGATTTTGATGGGAAAGAAGTTGTTTATGAACGGAAAGATTATATGAATATCATGCATGCCTATTGTATCTCCATCCACAAATCACAAGGCAGTGAATTTCCGATCGTCATAATGCCTGTGGTCCCCGCCTATCATCGCATGCTTAAGAAAAATTTGCTTTATACAGCGATCACTAGAAGTAAGAAATCATTGATTATTTGCGGTAACAAGCAAGCGTTTTTACGTGGTGTCAACACACTTGATTCCAATCAGCGCTATACGTCTCTTAAAGAGCAGCTCATTGAGCGTCTGAAAGATGTTCATGTGCACCAGGAGCCGGATACGGAAAATGAGGAAATTACACCATATGACTTTATGTAAACAACCACGTATATTTTTTGGCATTCGGGTAAAGGCTAGAGAAATAAAATGAAACGCCATTCAGCGGGACGTTTCTCCCGCTGAATGTTAGTTGAAACGAATCGGACCTTAACAGACAGTCAGCTCCCAACATAATTTATAAGTTTTACGATTATATGGGGGCTTGCTGTTTGTTAAGGCGGGATAAAAAAGGAGCTTTTCACTATGTTGGTATGCCCGAATTGCCGTGGAAAGGATATAGGGAAAATTGGCACACAGCAATTTTATTGCTGGAATTGTTTTATTGAACTGACTGTATTCAATGAAAAACTGACAATTTATCAGGTTGAAGCGGATGGTTCGCTGAGCTCCCTTGATGATTTGTTTACGGAAGACGAACGGAAAATTCAATGGTACTCTTCATAACAGAAAAAACCTTCCCTTATTATTCAGGGGGTGCAGGCTATGTTTCATCACAATAAGCCATTGAATTTTCTTGCTTGGGTTATAACCGGAATCTTTGTATTATTATTTATCTATTTACTTGTTAAACTTTTCCCTGTTTACGGGGCCATCGTTTCTTTTTTCTGGCATCTGCTGCTCCCATTTCTGATTGCTGTTCTCATTGCTTATTTGTTATACCCGGTTATTAAAAAGATGCATGCGTACATTATGCCTAAAAGCTTGGCCATTTTGATGATATATTTGCTTTTTTTTGGCGGGATTGGTTACCTGGGTTATCGTGTCTATCCAGCTGTCATTCAGCAAATCAGTGAGTTGCAGGAACAATTGCCACAATTGATTGACATGTACCGTGAGTTCATATACAGCCTTTACGAATACACCTCTTTTTTACCGGAAAACGTGCACGACAGGATGGATCAGCTGATATACGAAGCGGAAATGTACATTGAAAATTTACTGACAGATGTGGTAAGAGGCTTCACCAAAATTTTCGATATGATCATTATTATCACTGTCATACCTGTGTTAGTTTTCTACTTTTTGAAGGATTTCGCCGCGATAAAAAACTATTTCAAAACATGGATCCCGGAAAAGTATCATGCGCAAACCCGCTTATTATGCCGTGCAATCGATGAGGGACTTGGGAATTACATACGTGGACAGTTTGTTGTCTGTTTGTTTGTCGGTCTGGCAGCCTTTGTGCTATTTAAATTTTTAGATGTTCCATACGCATTATTACTGGCGATTATTATGGCGCTTACGAATATTATTCCGTATTTCGGACCGATTATCGGAGCGATTCCGGCTGTAGCCATAACTGCAACCATATCAGGTAAACTGGTACTGATTGTGCTGGCGGGTATTTTTATCATTCAGGTAATTGACGGTAATCTGTTGTCACCTTATATTGTTGGCAAAAGCGTCAATATTCATCCGATTGCCATTATTTTTGCCTTGTTATTGGGTGGTCAGATCAGTGGTGTGATTGGGATGATATTAGCTGTTCCCGTTCTGGCCGTTATAAATGTTATCGTGTCACATATTGCAGCTGTCAGGGAATATAATTGACATTTGCAAAAAAGTTATCTATACTATCAGCAAATCAAATGTGACAATACATTGAGGGTTACGAGTACATGTGCCTCCATTCATAAGCGTTGGGACCTTTGGTGACGGCAAATCATGCCCAATCTCCGGAGTGCCCGCAAACGCTTCAGAGAGGGATTCCACGCGGCTGGAAGAATCCCGGATGTCGAGTCATGGAAGCTAAACCTGAGTGCGGCTAACACCCGCCGGTTTCATACCGTTATAATGAAAAGTGATGAATGATGAAAGATTCATTCATAATTAGGGTGGTACCGCGAAGCAATCTCGTCTCTAAAGCAAATTAAGAGAGGAGATTTTTTAATTGGCTAAAAGTGCGTGTTCCAAAATAAAAATTGATGGAGGTTAAAATATGAAACAACTAACATCAGCTCAAGTTCGGCAAATGTTTCTGGATTTTTTTAAGGAAAAAGGGCACAGAGTGGAACCGAGTGCATCACTGGTACCGAAAGAAGACCCGTCATTGTTATGGATTAACAGCGGTGTCTCAACGTTAAAAAAATATTTTGATGGACGGATCATCCCGGAAAATCCACGCATTGTCAATGTGCAGAAATCAATCCGGACAAACGATATTGAAAATGTGGGCTTTACCGCCAGGCATCATACCTTTTTTGAAATGCTCGGTAATTTCTCCATCGGCGACTATTTTAAAAAAGAAGCCATTCAGTACGCATGGGAGTTTTTAACAAGCGATAGATGGATCGGATTTGACCCGGAACTGTTATCCGTAACCGTTCACCCGGAGGATGATGAAGCGTATGACATATGGCTACACGATATTCAAATTCCAAAAGAACGCATCATCAGACTCGAAGAAAATTTTTGGGATATTGGTGAGGGGCCAAGCGGTCCAAACACGGAGATTTTTTATGACCGCGGCGAACGTTATGGAAATGATCCGACTGATCCTGAACTTTATCCAGGCGGTGAAAATGAACGATACTTGGAAATTTGGAATTTGGTCTTTTCACAGTTTAATCATAACCCCGATAATACTTACACACCACTGCCGAAGAAAAATATTGATACAGGAATGGGACTTGAACGGGTCGTATCGGTTATCCAGGATGTGCCGACAAATTTTGAAAGCGATCTGTTTATGCCGCTTATACGAAAAACGGAAGAGATTTCCGGTAAAACATATGGCCAAAAAACAGCGGATGATACAGCATTCAAAGTGATTGCCGACCATGTACGAACTGTAGCGTTTGCAGTAGGTGACAAGGCGCTGCCGTCCAATGAGGGCCGTGGCTATGTACTGCGAAGGTTGCTGCGCCGGGCAGTTCGTTTTGCCAAGCAGCTTGAAATTGATGCTCCTTTTATGTATAAACTGGTTCCAATTGTTGGTGAAATCATGGAGGACTTCTATCCGGAAGTGCTTAAACAGCATACGTATATCGAAAATGTCATCAGAACAGAAGAAGAACGGTTCCACGAAACATTGAACGATGGACTGGACATATTAAATACCATCATTCAAAAGGAAAAACAAAAAGGAAGTGATGTATTTCCGGGTGTCGAGATATTCAGATTATATGATACGTATGGTTTTCCGAAAGAGCTGACGGAAGAATATGTTGCAGAGCATGGATTTACGATTGATGAACAAGGGTTCGAACAGGAGATGAACAAACAGCGTGAACGGGCTAGAAATGCCAGGCAAAAAGTTGACTCAATGCAGGTCCAGGACAGTATCTTGAGTGAGGTGGAAACTGACAGCACCTTTGTCGGCTATGATCAACTGGAAGTGGAAACAACGGTTGATGTGATCATTCATGACAAAGAACACGCCGATACCGCAACTGCAGGGGATGATGTCCTGATATTCCTGAAAGAAACCCCATTTTATGCTGAAAGTGGCGGGCAAATTGCTGACAATGGCTGGATCTATACGGATAATGCTTCAGCATATGTCGAGGATGTCCAGAAGGCGCCAAAGGGTCAGCACGTTCACAAGGTCCATATCAAAGAAGGTGAAATCCGTACAGGTGAAAATGTGAAAGCGTTAGTGGAGGACGTTTTCCGTTCCGGGATTGTAAAAAATCATACTGCAACACACTTGCTGCATCAGGCTCTGAAGGATGTGCTCGGCGACCATGTCAATCAGGCAGGCTCGCTCGTAGCACCGGACCGTTTACGGTTTGACTTTTCCCATTTCAGTTCCGTTAGTCAGGAACAACTGAAACAGATCGAGCAAAACGTAAATGAAAAGATCTGGGCTTCATTACCGGTTGTTATCGATCATAAAAAGCTGGAGGAAGCCAAAGCGATGGGTGCGATGGCTTTATTTGGTGAAAAATACGGGGATATTGTCAGAGTTGTTCAAATCGGTGATTACAGTATCGAGCTGTGTGGCGGCTGCCATGTCGGAAATACTGACGAGATCGGTTTATTCAAAATCATTTCGGAAACGGGCATAGGTGCCGGAACACGAAGGATCGATGCTGTATCAAGCAAACAGGCATTTGGTTATGTCAATGAAAAACTGGGTATACTGCAGAGAGCTGCAAGTCTTTTGAAAACAAACGATGAAAATGTTGTTGAACGTGTCGAAGGATTATACGAGGAAATCAAGTCATTGCAGAAAGAAAATGAATCGCTGAACGCAAAATTATCCAATCAAGAGGCTTCATCAATCATTGAAAACAGTGAGCTCGTAAATGGCGTAACTGTACTGGCTCAGCAAGTCAGTGTTAAAGATATGAGCCAGCTCAGAAATATGGTGGATGACCTGAAACAAAAACTTGATTCAGGTGTCATTCTGCTTGCAGCGGCGAACGGGCAAAAAGTGCAATTGGCTGCAGGTGTGACGAAAGATTTGATGGATAAAGGGTTGCATGCCGGCAACATGATCAAACAAGCTGCAGAAATATGCGGCGGTGGCGGTGGTGGCCGTCCTGATATGGCCCAGGCGGGTGGTAAAAATCCTGATAAAATCAGTGACGCACTTGATATGGCCAAACAATATGTTACAAAACATTTAAATGAATAGACAATCTGTATTCTATCTGTTAAAAAAGTTATAATAGGAACGATAAACATGTTAGAATAGAAAATGCAGGTAAAACATATGAAATGAGGTGTCACTATGAGCTCCATTGATAAAACGATGAAGTTTAACTTTTCCGAAGAGCCTTTTGATCAGGATATAAAAGAAATCGTGTTGACCGTTCACGATGCACTTAAGGAAAAAGGCTACAATCCAATCAATCAGATAGTTGGCTATTTATTATCAGGTGACCCTGCATATATACCGAGGTACAATGATGCGCGGAATTTGATACGCAAAGCTGAACGCGATGAAGTCATTGAAGAGGTTGTGAAGTTTTACCTCGAGGAACAGAAGAAGGAGAGCTAAATGAAAATAATCGGACTTGATGTCGGTTCCAAGACAATCGGGGTTGCTGTAAGTGATCCTTTGGGCTTAACAGCGCAGGGCCTGACAACAATCAGATGGGATGAACAAGATATTTATTCCGCTGATGAACAGATAAAAAAGATAATAGACGAGCAAGCTATCGGGAAAGCTGTTATTGGACTGCCGAAACATATGAATGGATCGATTGGTGAACGCGGCGAGGCATCCGAGGCTTATGCCAAACATGTCGAGGAGGTCCACGGCATTCCAGTGGTGCTCTGGGATGAACGTTTATCAACGGCTGCTGCTGAACGTGTCTTACTGGAGGCCGACATGAGCCGGCAAAAACGGAAAAAAGTCATTGATAAAATGGCAGCGGTCATGATCCTGCAAAGTTATCTGGATCAGGACAAATATAAAGGAGTGTAGTAATGGCACTGGAAGAAAATGAACGAATCATCATACCTGATGAAAATGGTGAAGAACATCTTTTTGAAGTACTGTTCACATTTGATGTCGATCAGACCGGGAATTCCTATTTAGCTGTCGTCCCGGCGGAACAGAAAGAAGACGAGGAAGTTGAAGTGTATGCATTCCGGTTTGAAGAACAGGAAAAAAATGATGATGACCTTTCCCTGTTTCCCATTGAATCTGATGAGGAATGGGAAATGGTTGAGGAAATGTTTCATACGTTGATTGATGAAGAGAACGGTGAGTGAAGATAGAATCGGTTGGCACTAACTGATATCTTGATGGATATCAGTTTTTCTTTTGACATTTCAATAGATTGTTATCATGATTTTTAGTATAATATAGCGGGTGAAAGGGGGAGGCAGATGTCCAAAAAGAAAATGTCAGGAAGTTATAAGGAAAACTTGCTGAAGCGTAGTGAGGATGCTAAAATGGTCCGGAAAATAGCTGCGGTGGTCATCATCTCACTAATCCTTATTTTTATTGTCGGCATCATATCCGGCTATTTTTACATTAAATCCGCATTGCAGCCTGTCGACCCTGACAGTGATAAGGATGTTAACGTTGAAGTTCCAATGGGTTCCTCAACATCTGATATTGCAGCCATCCTTGAAGATCATAACATTATAAAAGATGACATTGTTTTTCGTGTCTATACGAAACTCAATAATGTGACTGATTTCCAGGCAGGTGAATATATTTTATCACCTTCCATGGGGATTGAGGAATTAATAGAAGCGCTTCAAAACGGGAAGGTTATGGAAGCCCCGCTATATACAATCACAATACCTGAAGGAAAAACGATCGACGAGATAGCTCATATTTATGCGAATGAAATGCCCTTCAGCAAAAAAGATTTTTTGAATAAGGTAAATGACCGGGGCTATATTGAAACATTGATCAATTCATACCCTGATATATTGACAAATGATATCCTGAATCCTGAAATCAGGACACCACTGGAAGGTTATTTGTATGCTGCCACTTATAAATTTTATAATGAGGAACCATCTGTCGAAACGGTGGTAAACCGGATGCTTGAAAAAACAGTCAATGTTCTGACACCTTATTTGGACGAGATTGCCGCTCATGATTTAACCGTACATGAGGCAGTCACGATGGCGTCACTTGTTGAAAAGGAAGCAAGCTCCGACAAACAGCGTAAAAAAATTGCCGGCTTATTTTATAACAGGCTTGATGAAGGAATGCCACTTCAGACAGATCCGACAGTGCTATATGCGCTCGGAGAACATAAAGAAAAAGTATTGCATGAAGATTTGGAAGTGGCATCACCATATAATACGTATCACGTGAATTCACTGCCTGTCGGGCCAATATCAAATTTTGCCGAAACATCGTTACAGGCAACCGTTAATCCGGAAGAATCGGATTATTTATATTTCTTGCATGATGATGAAGGCAATATTCATTTCTCGGAAACAAATGAAGAGCATAATAAGTTAAGGGAGCAGTACATTAATTAGAAAAAGTGGAAAGGGCTGTTCAAAAAGCCGGTAAAAATGACACATCGAACAGGGGACCTTCTGCTAAAACCGCTCACGTCCTGTGACGGGTGCAGAAGTCACCACATCCCTTGGGAGCTCGTTGGCTTGTTTCTCCGCTACTCATGTATCTAAAATCATAGAGGAAGTTCTGCTAAAACCGTCCACGTCAATAGCCAACTGCAGAACTCACAACATCCTGTGGAAGCCCGTTACTCGAAACTGCGCCGCCTCGAATGTTGACGCGATTGACGCTGGTGCAGGCGCCCGCACAGGACGCCTGAGAACTTAGCCTGCCGGTCCTTTTTATCCTCCTTTTTGAACATCAGTGGAAGTGCGGTAAAAATTTGATCCCGCATTTCCTGTTTTTTAATGCCATCGTAGAAGAGGGTGATCGAATGGATGAGACGCTGACGGATTACTTAATGCAGACATTGCCGGCTGAGGAGAACTGGGTTCATGAACTGGAACAGACTGCCGGCAAAGATGGCGTACCAATTATGGATCCCTTGGGAATGCATTTTGTTATGCAATTAATCCGGCTGACAAAGCCACAACGAATTTTGGAAATTGGGACAGCCATTGGATATTCTGCCTTAAGAATGCTGCAGGCAAACCCGGAGGCAACCATTGTAACCATTGAAAAAGATGAACAGCGTTATAATCAGGCGGACCGGATTATCAGAGATGCCGCTAAACAGGATCATATCCAGATTATACATGGGGATGCCATTGACAAACTGCAGATCTTGACAGGAAGCACATTCGATGTGGTATTGATTGATGCTGCCAAAGGCAAGTACCAGCGCTTTTTTGAACTTTCCTCCCCGCTTGTAGCAAAAGGAGGATTTGTATTAACCGATAATGTTCTGTTCAAAGGGTATGTAGCAGATAAAGAAAAAACGCATCCCAGATATCAGAAAATTGCCCGAAAAATCCGTGCATACAACGATTGGCTTGTCAATCATCCGGATTTCACGACAACTATCGTGCCCATTGGCGACGGGATCGCAATCAGCAAAAAAACAGAAAGAAAGGAGTCATCATCCCATGCCTGAGAAACCAGTTGTTATCGGTGTTGCCGGTGGAAGCGGAAGCGGCAAGACCTCCGTAACAAGTTCGATCTGTCAGCGTTTCCAGGATAAAACGATTCTAGTCCTTGAACAGGATTATTATTATAAAGATCAGAGCCATTTGCCGTTTGAAGAAAGATTGAATACCAATTATGATCATCCACTGGCTTTTGACAACGATCTGCTGATCAGCCATATCCATGACTTGCTCAGCCATAAGCCGATTCAAAAACCGGTTTATGATTATAAAATGCATACCAGGTCAGACAAAGTGATCACAGTTGAACCAAAAGAGGTGATCATCCTGGAAGGTATACTCATTCTGGAAGATCAGCGTCTGGTGGATTTAATGGACATAAAGGTATTTGTTGATACGGATGCTGATGTCCGCATTATCCGTCGACTGTTAAGGGATATCAAGGAACGGGGCAGAACATTGGATTCCGTTATTGAGCAATACGAAAGCGTTGTACGGCCAATGCATCTTCAATTTGTGGAACCGACAAAACGCTATGCGGATATCATTATCCCGGAAGGCGGCCAGAACCATGTAGCCATTGATATCATGGCTACAAAAATTGAAAAGATTTTATCAAGGGCCAAATAAATTAGGTTGAAACGTATTGAAAATTTAAATTAAATCTGCCATAGTAGTTGCTAGTAATAATGTCTAAACTCAATATGGTTTTCTGAAGATAAAAGGAGTGTATATGTTCATGGCTACAGAGAAAAGTTATTATATGACACAAGAGGGGAAAGAAAAGCTGGAAGAGGAACTGCAGTATTTGAAAACGGAACGAAGACAGGAAGTAGTGGAGCGTATTAAGGTTGCACGGGGGTTTGGCGACCTTTCCGAGAACTCTGAGTATGACGCAGCCAAAGATGAACAAGCGTTTGTTGAATCACGCATAGCTCAGGTGGAAAAAATGATTCGCAACGCTGTCATCATTGAGAATGATAAAGAGAACCCTGATATCGTTTCATTAGGCAGTTCCGTCACGTTCAAAGAGCTGCCTGATGGAGATGAAGAAACCTATACGATTGTCGGAAGTGCTGAATCTGATCCATTCGAAGGCAAAATTTCAAACGACTCCCCAATGGCCAAAAGTTTAATCGGCCAGGAAGCGGGGGCTGAAGTTTCCGTCTCAACACCTGCCGGGGATATTATGGTCAGGATTTTGAAAGTCGAATAATCATCCGATTAATAAGCTCATAAAAATGTTTACCAATACTATAAATCAAAAGAAGCTATAGAAAGCCTATAGCTTCTTTTTTATGCTTAGGGCTGATTGAATTGGGAGACGCAGCTTATGGAAAGGGACATGTTTAACTAACAATCAGCGGGGAAAGAGCGCCCGCTGAATGAAGTTTCGCTTTATCCCGCATGTAAAGGACAGTAACCCGCCTAAGTACGGCGGCTAACTGTCCTTAAATGTCCGATTCTGCTCAACTAACATTCAGCGGGGAAAGAGCGCCCGCTGAATGAAGTTTCGCTTTATATGGAAAATCGGTAATTTGTCATATAGTTTGCTTAATAAAATATGATAACATAATAGATGATAGTTTATAGGAGGGATTAGCCCGTGCCGACATCACGTGTTAATAAGTTTGAAAAAAGAAGGAAAAACACAAAACTCTTATCGATATTAATTGTGGTGGGAAGTTTATTACTGGTAGTATTACTGGGGCTGATTTTTTTCGGCGGCAGTGATGAAGCTGATGAGACAGATGATGGACAGACAAATGAGCCAGCGCAGGAAGATGGGAATGCCCCCTCGATAGAGGAAGAACAGAATGATGAATCGGCTGAAAATAATACGGATCCTAAAGCAAATGACTCTGAGGATGGGACAGGCTCCACAGATGATACCGATACAGAAGAAGAGGATAACCAGGAAGTGGATACCGAACAAGTTGAGCCATCTGATGATAATGTGATCGAGGCCTATACGGGTGATTGGCAGCCTGTAGGCACAGAACAGTCCGAACCCCATACGACAAATTATTCCGATGGCTCACAGGACAGACAGGAAATGCGAAAAGCAGTAGCGGCTGCAACCGGTCTGGATGAGAATAATTTCATCATGTGGTGGGTTGAACGGAATGGGGACCAAAGCGTGATCAATACGGTTTCGGATCCGAATGAAACCGAAATATACCGTGTCTATAATACGTGGGTGGCCAATGAGGGATGGCAGCCAATAAAAGTGGAAAGATTGAAGGAAAACGATAAAAAATAACGTTTGGCATAATTCTGGCTAATGGAGGAAACGACATGACAATAGGGATTATTGGAGCTATGGATGAAGAAATAGCATTATTACAGGAAAATATGACAGATATAGAAGAAACAATGGCAGCAAATTGTTTATTTATCCATGGAAAACTGTTCGGCCATAATGCCGTATTGCTGAAATCAGGAATTGGAAAAGTGAATGCAGGGATGGCAACTGCCATCTTACATGAGCGATTTACACCGGCATACGTTATCAATACCGGTTCAGCCGGTGGTTTTGCCAATGATTTGGATGTCGGGGATATTGTGATTTCGTCACAGGTTGTCCATCATGATGTGGATGCTACAGCATTCGGCTATGCGTACGGGCAAGTTCCGGGAATGCCTGCCATGTATACGGCGGATACTGGTTTGGTTGCACAAGCAAGAGAAGCGGTTAAACAACTAGGTATTCAATTCCGTGAAGGGATGATTGCAACAAGTGATTCATTTATGCAAGATTTTGCAAAAGTAAAAGCTGTCAGGGAAAAATTTCCGGATATGATTGCTGCGGAAATGGAAGCTGCAGCGATTGCACAAGTTTGTCACCAGTATGAGACACCCTTTGTTGTGATTCGGGCATTATCCGATATTGCAGGAAAACAATCGTCCATTTCATTTGATGCATTCCTGGAAACAGCCTCACAAAATGCAGCAAACTTGATTATGAGCATTGTCAAGACACTGTGAAGCAGCTATATCCATGATTTACCTTCCGTTAACAAGCATGCCATGTGTTATGATTTTCAGTATAGGGAGGGGTACATTGTATGCAACGACAGAGACAGCATCTGGATTTAAAGCTGAAGGACTATCGCCGTTTCACTGTGACATTAATGATACTAGCTTCTTATTTATATATGGGAGCCATTATCAATACGTATATTGATTATTCCCCGGATGGAAAAGGACTGACCATACTGTCTTTTTTGGCAGCATTCACAGCAGGCTGGCTCAGTTTCCGGGCGCACCGTTTAAAACTGAAACTTCGGGAGTAACGTGCGGGTATGGTAACCCGCACGTTATTTTTGCTTATATTCTTTCCGGTAGTATTCGTGAAAGACTTTCATAAGGGCCCGTTTTTCGATCCTTGATACATAACTTCGCGATATATCAAGCATTTTGGCAATTTCCCGCTGTGTCATTTCTTTGTAGTTATTTAATCCGTATCGGTACAGAATCACTTCCCTTTCTCTTGTGTCAAGGATGGATAAGTAATCATTCATCTTCTCAATTTCCATATTCAACTGGATGTATTCAATGATATTCTGGTTTTCAGCTTCCAAAATATCGATCAGGCTAATTTCATTTCCCTCTTTATCCTGGCCGATCGGATCATGAAGCGAAACATCTTTTTTTACTTTTTTTAACGTACGCAAATGCATCAATATTTCATTTTCGATACATCGGGCCGCGTATGTTGCCAATTTTGTTCCTTTGTCGGCTGAGTAGCTTTCAATACCTTTGATCAGTCCGATTGTGCCGATGGAAATAAGGTCTTCCATATCCTCTCCGGTGTTCTCAAATTTTTTGACGATGTGTGCGACCAGTCGTAAATTGTGTTCAATCAGTTTGTTCCGAGCTTCTTCATCACCTTCCTGCATTTGTCGGATGTATTTTGCTTCGTCTTCCGGGGGCAATGGCTGTGGAAATGCGTGGTTTTTGACATAGGAGACAAAAAAGAGCGCTTCTTTAATCAGCAGGCCGAGAAAACTTAAAATGCCTGACAAATACAGACACCTCCTTTGAACAGCGGCTAGGCTATTGCCTATATATCAACTGTATGAAGGAGATGTTGTTTTTGTGTCTGTCCGATTATAAAATTGCTCCATTCTAACCTTTCAATGCCGGAATTCGGATGGGCATAAAAAAAGCGACCCGCCAGAGTCACTTCTGATGCTGTTTCTGTTTTTGAATCGCTTGTTCATATTCATCGGTTCGATGTCTCGTAACCGGTTTGGCACCAGCCCTGTGAGCTGCTCTTGAAATCATATGCCCGGCAACAGGGGAGGTTAAAAGCGTAAATACGACGGCCAGTAATAACTTCCCGCTGACGATATCATGCTGTAAATATAGGAATAAAAAAGCACCTATCAGCAAACCTGAAATACCAAGTGTAGCACCTTTCGTTGTTGCATGAAGCCTTGTGTATACATCCGGAAAGCGTATGACTCCTATTGAGCTTGATAACAGAAAAAAAGCCCCTGATAGCAGAAAAAAGGCAATGATGATATTTGCAATAATCTCAGTCCAAGTCTCGATCAATGATAACACCCTTTTCCAGATATTTGGCTATGGCAACTGTCCCGATGAATAAAAGGATTCCAATCAATAAAATAACGTCATTTATTTTTGTTGTTGGAATCAGGACGGCCGTCAATGCCGCCATACCCATCATATTCATGCCCACGGAGTCAAGTGCGACTGCACGATCCGCACTTGTAGGACCGGTTATGATCCGGTAAACCAGCAAAATAAGTGAAACGGAAATGGCTGCTAGACAAATAATGGTCGCTATCTCAATGATGGTATATGATGCGGATAAGAGTTGATTCATCGTGTCACCTCCATGATAGCTTTTTCAAACGTATTCTTGATTGAATGTATTTCATCGTTAATGTCATCGATATGCATTGCATGTATATACAAATGTGTATTGTCATGCGATACGGCAACTGATAACGTACCAGGTGTCAGAGATATAAGGTTGGCAAGAAGTGTTATTTCCCAGTTACTCTTTAATTCGGTCGGCAAAGCAAAAATCCCCGGTTCGAATTCAGGTTTGCGTGCATAAACTAGTTTTACAATATCGATGTTGGATAAAACAAGCTCCTTTATAAACAGCAGAATGAGTCCGCATATTTTAAAAACACGTTTCAAGTAGAAGGTGTCCGGTACAAAGCGATTTAAAAGAAGCAGTAACAGTACCCCTAGCAAGTACCCAGTAATAAAGCTGGGTACGGTGTAACTTTCACTAAGGAGCATCCACATGACTGCTATGATTAGATTAATAACAATTTGGAATGTCATAAAGCATTACCCCTCTAATACAGCATTGATATAGTTTGCCGGATCAAGCAAATACTTGGAAATCGATTCAACTGACGGGTAAATAAATTCCGCTCCGATTCCCATAAAGACGGAGATCGCCAATAATACAACAACCGGAGCTGTCCGCCCTTTGATGGATTTCGGTTCAAAAGACGCATCTTTTTCACCCCAGAATCCTCTGATAAAAATCTTCATAATGGAGTAAAGTATCAGCAAGCTTGATAGTAAAGCGATGATCACAATCGCAATTTCTTCTGCAGCCAGGGATCCTTTCAGTAAAAGCAGTTTTCCGATAAAACCGCTGAAAGGGGGGATGCCCGCAAGAATAAACCCGGAAACAAACAATAGCCATCCCAGGAATGGGTAATAGTGAAGAAGACCATTGAATTTCTGCAGATCAGAAGTTCCGGCAGCGTAAGCAATCGTCCCCACTAGCAGGAACAGGCTTGCCTTAATCACCATATCATGGATCAAATAATAGATGGCCCCGCTGACAGCATCCTGATTGAATACGCCAATTCCCATCAGAATAAATCCGATTGCCGGAATGATATTGTATGCGATGATCAATTTTATATTATTGGTCGATAATGCGCCAAATATACCAAAAATCATCGATAATCCTGCAATCCAAATAAAAACTTCATGTGTCAGTTCAATTTTATGTATGAAGATTAATGAAAAAACTCGGATGATTGAATAGATGCCAACTTTTGTCAGCAGGGCGCCAAATAAGGCCGAAATGACCGGATTTGGTACAACATATGATTTTGGCATCCAGTAATACAGCGGAAACAGTGCCGCTTTTACAGCAAATACAAAGAAAAGAAGGATACCGATGGTTGTCAGGACTCCTTGCTGATCGACTTCCTGTACACGTTGGGCAATCTGGGCCATGTTCACTGTACCGACAGTACCATATAAAAAACCGACGGCGGTTACGAACAGCATGGACGAGAATAGGTTAATGAATACATATTTAACCGACTCCCGGAGCTGTACTTTATCCCCGCCCAGAACAATCAGTGCATATGATGCCATTAACAGCACTTCAAAAAATACAAATAAATTAAAAATATCACCGGTCAGAAAAGCACCTGAAACCCCACTAATCAGAAAGAAAAAGAATGAGTAAAAGTAATATTTTTCTTTCCTGTCTGACAGGGAATACGGGGCATAAAACGCACAAGCTGCCGCAACAATGTTTGTGGTGAGGGCAAGCAGAACAGAGAGCTGATCGGCAACGATAACGATGCCATATGGAGCAGCCCAGTCACCGGTTTCAAGTATAATGGCCCCATGATTAAACACCTGCCATACGATATAGCTCACTACGGCAAGGTTGCCGATTATAAAGAGTTTCGTCAGTGTACGGACAAGTGTTAATTTTTTTGGAAAAAAGGCGAGAATGATTCCCGCGATCAATGGTATGATGATTGGTAAAACGGCTAGATTACTCATTTTCGTTACCCCTTAATTGCTCCATATTATCCGTATCATTTTCTTTTGCAGTTCGATATGCCAGAACCAAAAGCAAACTGGTGATTCCAAAACTGATGACAATTGATGTTAAAATCAGCGCCTGTGGCAGCGGATCGGTATAGTCACTGACGCCTTCAGTCAGAATGGGCGGATTGCCTCTTTTCAATTTGCCCATCGTCAGGAGAAACAAGTGTGCCCCATGTGAGAGCAGCACTGACCCTATAATCAGTCTCAGCAATTGTTTTTGCAGTAAGTTATAAATGGCTGCAGCAAACAGCACGCCCGATAGAATCAGAATAATAAATTCCATCTATTTTCCCCCCTTATCTGTCTTTAATTTAATGAGGGTGTAAATGGCAAGCACTGCAATACCCAAAACCGTTATTTCAAACAATGTATCAAGTCCGCGCATGTCAACGAGGATAACGTTGACGATGTTGTTTCCGCCGCCGAGTGGCTTCGATGTCTCAACGAAATAATCAGAAATAGTTCCAAACCAATCACTGCTGTGAGCAGAAATGCCAATCAGTGTCATCATGGCCCCAAAGCCGACAGACACGATGGTATTTGTTGTTTTGGTATGGAGCGGTTCATGTTGCTTCTTAAGATCAGGCAGGTGATAGAAACATAACAGAAACAGAGCCACTGAAACAGTTTCCACCACTAATTGTGTCAAAGCAAGATCAGGTGCCCGGTAAATGACAAACAGCAGGGATACACCATAGCCTGCGACACCAGCGATCAAAATGGCTGCGACATTCTTTTTCGCAAAAATGGTTCCAATAGCTGCGGCCGTAATGACCAGTGCAACGGCAAGGTCAATAATAGTAACAGAGGCCAGGTTGCCAAAATCAATCGTAAAGCCGCCCGTTGCCAGCATGAAGCTGACCGTGACAATAACAATGGTACTCAAAATAATTGCCATATATAGCCGCAGTGAACCAGTCATATAAAATGTGGTAATCTTCCTTGAATAAGTATCAAGTTTGTCCATTATCCCATCGTAAACTTTATTCACACTTAATTTACCGGGGAGGAAGCGGTAAACCCTGTTCCATCTCGTTCTTGTTGCTGTCAGGACTGTACCGATGCCGACAACAACAAGGGACATCTGGAATGCCGGGGCATCCCATCCATGCCAGAATTCAATGTCTTTTACCACTTCCTCACCGTATACAGCTTCAGCGGCATGGGCAATGAATGTGCCGTTGACCGCACTTGGAAACAGTCCGATCAAGATAACCCCAAGCACGAGAATGATAGGCGATGCAAGCATACCAATTGGTGCTTCATGCGGCTTAACCGGGAGTTTGTCAAACTGTGTTTTGCCCCCGAAAGTGCCAAACAGAAAGTAAAGTGAATAAACAAATGTAAAAATACTGCCAAACACTGCTAGATACGGGATGATATCAGCCAGAACACTTGCAATCGCACCGGCACCCTGCAAATCCAATGTTGATTCAAAAAATAATTCTTTACTGTAAAAACCATTCAGGAATGGCAAAGGGATACCCGCCATGGAAAATGTTCCAAATAAAGCAAGGGTTGCGGTAATCGGCATAAAGGTCAAGAGCCCGCCAAGTTTGCGTATATCACGGGTGCCTGTTTCATGGTCAACAGTTCCGGCAACCATGAACAGGCTTCCTTTAAACGTGGCATGGTTAAGAATATGGAAAACGGCGGCAAAAATGGCAGCTTTTGTACCAAAGCCAAGCATAGCCATTATCATGCCCAGCTGACTGATGGTCGAGAAGGCCAGGATTGCTTTCAAATCGGTCTGGTGGACAGCCATATAGGATGCCCAGCAAAGCGTGATGATGCCAACAATGCTGACAATGATGAAAAACCATTCGTAAGTCCCGAAAACCGGGGAGAATCGTGCCACTAAATAGAGCCCCGCTTTTACCATAGTCGCTGAGTGTAGGTAGGCACTGACAGGTGTCGGCGCTTCCATGGCATCAGGCAGCCAGATATGGAATGGAAATTGGGCGGACTTCGTAAAGGCACCCAGCAAAATAAAGCCAAGTGCAAGCGGCATATATGGACTGTCAAGAATAACATCCACATTTGCAATCATTGACTGGATACTTGTTGTACCGGAAATAACGGTTAACAGTGAAAATCCGCCAAACATGCTCAAACCGCCGAAAATGGTAATGATCATTGATTTCAATGCACCATATCGGGATTTTTCTTTAAAATGCCAATAACCAATCAGCAAAAATGACGAAATGGAGGTCAGCTCCCAAAATGTATAAAGCACAAAAACATTATCTGATAAAACGACCCCGAGCATGGCTGACATGAACATGAGTAAATAAACATAAAAATGTCCCAGCCGTTCACTTCGGTCAAGATAATAGATTGAATATAAAACAACAAGTGCTCCAATACCGCTTATTAATAGGGCGAACAAAAGGCTCAGCCCGTCCAGATAGAAATCGAAATTCACCCCAAGCGATGGAATCCAGCTATATGTATGACGTATCGGCTCAAATCCTAAACCGATGAATTGGATAAAGTAAAGGAAAATGACCAGTGGTATAAAGAATACAAACACACCCGTATGTATTTGATGTTTGAATTTACT
Source organism: Lentibacillus sp. (assembly GCF_035301925.1). Taxonomy (GTDB): domain Bacteria; phylum Bacillota; class Bacilli; order Bacillales; family Amphibacillaceae; genus Lentibacillus. Next base: position 63,218 of record NZ_DATGTI010000007.1, read on the forward strand.
AATGAATGGAACAAAACAAGCAAGCAGAAGTGGGATCAGTACTGTAAATATCATCTGAATTGTAATCCTCCTCTAAATGATTAAAGCAACTTTATACAGTTTGGGGGACCACCGGCCGTTTGGCTGTGCAATAGTTTATGTACAAATTGAAATGTTATCAAGAATAGCTTATCATAATTTGACCGGCACAAAAAACGAAAACCCCTGACCATTTTAAATGTCAGGGGTTGGCAAATGTTGTCACTTAACTATACAATTTTAGTTTGTCAGTTAAATTTCTTCTGTAAATTTCTTTTTCAATCAAATATATAAAGTCGGGGCTTAAATTTAATTCATTTGCTTTGTAATAAGATTCCAGCAGTAGTTCATCAGATAAATACTTCATGAATATAGCCCTCCTAACTTTTGGAACTCAGCGTCTATATCTGTTGATAGTTTATAATTTATCACGAAACAGATGGCAGAACAAGATGATTGTTATCTACAGGCGCCTGTAGATAACTTGTGTACAAATGATGGATAAGAACGAAAAATGTTGATATTGCAGTGTGGATTTTGTGTATAAAGTTATCCACATATCGAAACATGATAGAAATTGTCGAACGTTTCTTGGCATAATTGTGTCTTTCAGTTAGGATATTCCTTTTATATGATGGAAAGGTATTATAGGATTAAGTTATAATAAATAGCCTTTATACGATTTTTGAGTTCATAGAATGGGTGTTGAACGGTTTACATAAGTAAACATATTGTAATTTAAGTCATAAGAGGTGTAACGGTTGTTAAATCTCCTTTTGCCAAACGAGCATGTGAAAAGTATATTTGATATCAATCCGGAGGCATTAAAGCAAAAAGGTATTAAAGGGATCATCACAGATTTGGATAACACATTGGTAGCCTGGGACGTTGCCAATGCAACGCCCGAAATTACCGAATGGTTCAAACGGATGAAGGCGCATAATATAAAAGTGACCATTATTTCAAATAATACATGGGAGCGGGTGAAGATTTTTTCGGAACCGCTTAATACCCCGTTTCTATTCAGTGCGCGAAAACCTTTGCGTCATGCATTTAATCGGGCTGCAAAGGAAATGAAATTAAATAAAGACGAAATTGTTGTCATAGGTGACCAGGTATTGACGGATGTGCTTGGCGGCAATTTTGCTGGATTTTATACCATATTGGTTGTGCCAATCGTTCAGACCGATGGAAAAGTGACGCAATTTAATCGGAAAATTGAACGGCGGATTTTAAGTTATATGCGTAAAAAAGGTAAGATAAGCTGGGAGGAATAAAAAAATGGAAGACATAAAGTGTCAGGGTTGCGGAGCCTTCATCCAAACTGCCAATCCGGATGAGGCAGGTTACACACCTGAATCAACACTAGGCAGAGAGACGATCCTGTGCAAGCGATGCTTTCGTTTAAAACACTATAACGATATTCAGGATGTTTCCATGACAGATGATGACTTCCTTACGATGGTCAGCCAAATCCGGGATAAAAAAGGTCTTGTTGTCCATCTGGTTGATATTTTTAATGTTGACGGAACGATGATCAACAGTCTTTCACGAATCGTCGGTGATAAAGCCGTTATTTTGGCGGCAAACAAAATGGATTTACTACCGAAATCGACAAACCGTAATAAACTGATCAAATGGCTTCGGACAGCAGCCAAAGAAGCAGGGATTTCGGTTGAAGGTGTTTATCTGATTTCATCGACAAAAGGTCATGGTCTGACTGAACTGACAGAAGCTATTGAAAAGAAGCGTAACCATCAGGATGTTTATATTGTTGGAACCACCAATGTAGGCAAATCCACGTTCATCAATAAGCTTATTCAAACAACGACGGGAACAGCGGATGTGATTACAACATCCTATTTTCCGGGGACCACATTAGGTTTTATTGAAATACCATTGGATGATGACACGTCGTTAATTGATACACCGGGAATTGTGAACAGACAGCAAATGGCACATTATATCTCTGACAATGATTTGAAAATCATGACACCAAAGAAGGAGGTTAAGCCGAGAGTTTTTCAGTTGAACAACCAGCAGACACTTTATTTTGGGGGACTTGCACGTCTTGATTTCTTGAAAGGTGAGAGACAATCATTTGTGTGTTATTTTTCAAATCAATTAGCCATTCACCGGACCAAACTGAAAAATGCCGACAATTTACTGAAGGAGCACAGAGGCGGGCTTTTGTCGCCTCCGGATAATGAAACACTTCAAATGATCCCTGACTTAACTTCACATACGTATCGAATTGACCAAGAGAAAACGGATATTGTTTTTCCTGGATTGGGATGGGTGACAATTGCAGGGGGCGGTGTTACCGTTGCAGCGCATAGTCCAAAAAATGTCAATATATCATTAAGGAAGTCATTTATATAGGGGTGGATTTCCATGGAGTACAGATTGGGCCTTATCGGTTTTCCTATTAAACAATCGATGTCGCCTTGGATTCATGAGCAGTTTCTGAAAAAGGCTGACCTCAAAGGCGATTATGACATCTTTGAAATCGATCCGGATGGTCCGGTCGACAAAAAAATCAGCGATCTAAAAAACAGACAGCTCGATGGTTTTAATGTGACAGTCCCGTATAAAAAGCGGATCATCAGTCATCTTGATCAATTGGATGAGGATGCCCGTTCAATCGGGGCTGTTAACACGGTTGTCAGCCACAATGGGAATTGGATCGGCTATAATACAGATTGGACGGGCTATCTTACCGCTTTGAAACATCATTATCCGACGATTTTTCAAAAAAAATCATGCAGCATTCTTTTGATTGGTGCTGGTGGTGCTGCCCGCGGTATATTTTATGGATTAATTAAGGAAGGATTCACCCAGGTTGATATTGCCAACAGGACTCAATCAAGTGCCGAAGCCATTGCCATGTTAGGCAGTACAAAAACCGAAACAGCTATCATGACGCTGAAAGACGCCGAATCCAGACTGGGTCACTATGACTTGATTATCCAGACGACAAACATCGGAATGAAACCAAATGTCACTGCCACGATTATGTCATTGGAACAGCTGCATCAAGACAGTATCGTGAGTGATATCATTTATCAACCAATTAAAACCGAATTTCTGCATCAGGCAAGCAAAAAAGGTGCTTCCATACATTATGGTCATACCATGCTTTTGTATCAGGCACAATATGCCTTTGAACTCTGGACGTCAAAAAAAATACCGGTTGATGATATGGCGGAACAATTAAAACGAAAACTGGAGGAAGGAAGATAAACAATGTTAACAGGTAAACAAAAACGCTTTTTGCGGTCTGAAGCCCACCATTTGAAGCCGATTTTTCAGATAGGCAAAACCGGCGTCAATGATAATATGCTAAAACAGATCGGTGAAGCACTGGAAAAGCGTGAACTCATAAAAGTCAGTATTTTGCAGAACAGCTCTGAACAAAAGGATACTGCCGCTGAAAAACTGGCCACCGGAACAGGCGCGGAAATTGTCCAGATTATCGGCAATAATATCGTCCTTTATAAAGAATCAGAAGAAAACAAACAAATGCACCTTCCATAAAGCGAAACTTCGTTCAGTGGGGGCGTTTTCCCCCCACTGAACGTTAGTTGAGCCGAATCGGGCCTTTACAGGCAGTTGCTCAAACTTTAGTCTTTGGTACCAAAGCATTACTACATCTGGAGCTTACTGCCTGTTAAGGCGGGATAAAGCGAAACTTCGTTCAGTGGGGGCGTTTTCCCCCCACTGAACGTTAGTTGAGCCGAATCGGGCCTTTACGGATAGTTGGTCGCCTTTTTTGGCGGGTTACTGACCGTTACATGCAGGGTTAAGGGGGCAACAGGAATGAGACGTATCGGGATACTAGGCGGCACATTCGATCCGCCTCATATTGGTCATTTAATCATAGCTGAAGAAGTTCGGGCGGCGCAGAATCTTGATGAGGTATGGTTTATACCATCCTATGAACCGCCGCATAAACACAGGGCTTTTGTTGATTCCGCAGACCGTGTGGAAATGGTGAAGAGAGCAATTGCCGGGAATCCTTATTTCAGCATTAATACGATTGAAGTTAATCGTTTAGGAAAGTCTTACACATTTGATACAATGAAGCTGCTGAAAGAAGAAAATCCGGATGCTTCATTTTACTTTATCATTGGTGCGGATATGGTTGAGTATCTGCCGCATTGGAAATATATTGATAAACTCATTGACCTGGTGACATTTGTGGGTGTTAAGCGGAAAGGGTATAAACTTAAGACTGAATATCCGATTCTGGAAGTGGAAGTGCCGCTGATCGAATTGTCTTCAACTGAGATCAGACAGCGTGCATATCAGCAAAAATCCATTAAGTACAGAGTGACACCCAATGTTGAAACTTATATAAAGGGGAAACATTTATATGAAGACAGATGAAGCAATCGATATTGTCAGGCCACACCTGAAACAGAATAGGTTTGAACACACGTTAAGGGTGGCTGAAACAGCTGTTGATTTAGCGGAAAACTTTGGTGAGCCGGTTGAGAAAATTAAATTGGCTGCCATATTACATGATTATGCCAAGTATTTTCCACTGGAGAAAATGGCGCAAATCATAAAAGACAATGACTTGCCGCAGGATTTGCTTTCATATCATCATGAACTGTGGCATGGCCCGGTTGCATCGGTCATTATTGAAAAAGATCATGGCATAACGGACGCTGATATCAAAAATGCTGTTCGGTTCCATACGACCGGAAGAGCTGGGATGAGCAAATTTGAAACAATTTTATTTATTGCGGATTATATTGAGCCCGGACGATCGTTTCCAGGTGTAGAAGATGTAAGGAGAAAGGCACATACAGACTTGTACAGTGCCTTGTGGATGGCTTTAAGGAATACGATCCAGTTCCTTGTCGGAAAAGATAGCACCGTTTACCCGGATACGTTCTATGCATACAACGACTTAACAATACGTTTGAATGGAGGGAATGGCATTCATGGACAATAGAGAACTCATTGAAGTGATTGCAAAAGCATGTGATGATAAACGTGCAGAAGATGTTGTGGCCCTGGATATGCAGGAAGTTTCGTTAATGGCTGATTATTTCCTTATCTGCCATGGCAGCAACGAACGTCAGGTACAGGCAATTGCCAAAGCGATCAAAGACGCTGTGAATGAAAAAGATATTCATGTTAATCGGATGGAAGGATTTGAACAGGCACGCTGGATTTTAGTTGATTTGGACGATATCGTTTGTCATGTTTTTCACCAGGATGAGCGGCATTATTACAATCTGGAACGGTTATGGGGCGATGCATCAAGAGTGGATCTCCATATTGCCGGCCACAGGCAATGAATATGGCTTATCAACAGATGGCATATTATTACGATCTGCTGATGCAGGATGCACCGTATAACCAATGGACAATATTCACCGAACAAATGATCAGACGATCCGGGAAAATGGTCAAATCAATCGTTGATTTAGGTTGCGGAACCGGGAAAATCACTACGCGGCTTGCCCGGGCTGGCTATCGGATGATTGGTGTGGATAATTCCAGTGACATGCTGAGTATCGCCGAGCAGCATGCAAGTTCTGAAAATGCTAAGGTACAATGGCTGCATCAGGACCTGCTTAGATTAAAGGGTATTAAAGATCAGGATATGGCAATCAGTTACTGTGATGTACTGAATTATATAACGACAGAAGACGAGCTTCGCATTGTGTTCAAAAATGTTGCGGGTGCATTAAAACCTGGTGGTCTGTTTATGTTTGATGTCCATTCGCTTTACCATGTTGAGAATAACCTGGTTCATCAGATATTTGCTGAAGTCTGTGACACCGTTTCGTACATATGGTTCTGCCGGGAGGGAGACGTTCAGGGAGACATGTATCATGATCTGACATTTTTCGTTGAGCATGATGATCATCAATATGTCCGGTTTGATGAATGGCACCATCAGCGCACATTTCCTTTTGAAGTTTATGAGCGTTTATTGCATGATGCCGGATTTGAGATTTACCACCTATCTGGTGATTTTTCACGCGAGCATAATCAAATTGATGAACAGGCAGAAAGGATTTTTATAACTGCTATCAAACGGTCGGAATAATTTTTTCCGATCGTTTACATTTTTAAAGAGGAATTTGAGAACATTTGTCGAATAACTCATAATAGACCCTCAACGATTTTCTTTTTATACCCCCAAATTCTCCAAAGAAGGATGTGACTTCAAATTGTTTGCCCCTCTCAAAAAGTATATTTTCCCAATTTTAATTGCTGCTGTTGTTGGTGTATTTTTGCTTCTAAATAACAATGATACCGATGAAAGTACCCGCCAGTTAAATCCGGTAGCGGAAGAAGAGTCTGCGACATCAAGTGAAGCGGAACAGCCTGATGCAAACGTGATGGTTGATGTGAAAGGGGAAATAAGAGAGCCTGGCGTGTATGAAATTGAAGCCGAATCACGTGTTAATGATGTTATTCGAATGGCCGGCGGATTCACCGAAGATGCGGACCAAACCACGGTTAATCTGGCACAAAAAGTACAGGATGAAATGGTTATCATGATTCCAAAATCCGGAGAACAAGGGCAAGCCGCTGCATCTGAAGACAGCAGTAATGAGAAGGTACGTATCAACTATGCGGACAAGAAGGAAATTGAACGTCTTAACGGCATCGGTCCGTCCAAATCTGAGGCAATCATCCAATACCGTGACGAAAACGGCTTTTTTGAAACAGCGGATGATTTGCTGGATGTATCAGGTATTGGCGAGAAAACACTTGAATCGATTAGAGAAGATATACAAGTACCCTAATGTGATTGACGAATTTTATAAGCAGAATGTAAACTTGAAAACAGATATGCAAAGGTGGTCATACAATTATGGAAAGAATCTCATGGAATCAATATTTTATGGCACAAAGTCATTTACTTGCACTTCGCAGCACTTGTACAAGGCTGATGGTTGGGGCGACTATTGTCCGTGAAAAACGGATTATTGCAGGCGGCTATAATGGAAGTGTGTCCGGTGGTGTTCATTGTATTGATGAGGGATGCTATGTGATTGATGGGCATTGTGTCCGCACAATCCATGCGGAAGCAAATGCCCTGTTGCAATGTGCTAAATTCGGTGTTCCCACTGAAGGTGCTGAAATATACGTAACGCATTTTCCGTGTCTGCAATGCTGTAAACAAATCATCCAAGCAGGCATCAAAACGCTTTATTATGCTGAAGATTATAAAAATCATCCATATGCTGTGGAACTGTTTGCAGATGCGGGAATTGAAACCAAAAAAGTATCATTGACTGATCTGACTGTCGACCATCATTTTCGGGAAAAAGAAATATATGTTCACAAGCTGCTGGATGAATTAAAATCACAGACAGATGATCCTGATAAGTATAATGCCTTAAGAGCTGAGGCTGAATCCCTGTTTAAACGATAAGGTGCCGCTATGAAAGGATATTGGCATATACCCGCATTAGGCATTGCTGCAGGATTTCTGGCAGTTGTATCAGAAAGCAAATGGTTTTTGGCTGTGTTCTTCTTTTGGCTATTCTACTTGTATTATCATCAAAGGTTAGGGAAGGTGGCTATCCTTATTTCCTTAACCTTCTCCATATTCGCTTACACCTATATCCCCGAATTGGAAAAACCCGCGGAAGATGAAACCTTCATATCAAATCATGCAATGTTCACAGGTCAAATTGCAAGCCCGATAAGCGAATCGGAATCAAGGATTGCTTTTGAATTTACTGATGAAGCTTCTAATGATAAATTTCTTATTGTTTACTTCAAGGATAACCACGACGTGAGTCATGATTTGAAATATGGTGCAGAATGTAAGATTTATGGTGAGCCGGAGTTGCCGGATGCCGCCAGAAATCCGGGCCAGTTCGATTATCAGAAGTATTTGCTGGGGCAGGGGATTACTTATCAAATTGTCATTGATTCGATGGAAAGCCTTGATTGCTACGGTGCATCATTCATGCATAACATTTATCAGCTCCGTACTGATTTGATCCAATTTGTCCAAAAGGAGATCAGCCCGGAAACGGCTGTCTGGCTGAACGCGCTTGTGCTTGGCGATGATACACAAATCAGTGACGAAACAACTGAACTGTTTCAACGTTGGAACCTCTCCCACATATTGGCAATTTCCGGCCTGCATGTAGGCTTGCTCGTGGGACTCTTCTATTTTTTGCTTGTTAAAATGAACGTACTTACAAAAGAAAAAGCACAGTGGGTCATCATTTTCTTTTTGCCGCTTTATGCAGTTATCGCCGGTGGTGAACCATCTGTCATGAGGGCCAGTACAATGGTTCTTTTATTTATGTTGGCGAATAAATTGAATTGGAAATTCAGTGTCACAGATGTGCTTAGTATCGTATTTATGGTACTGATCTTACTGGATCCCTATATTTTGTATCACATCGGGTTCCAATTATCGTTTTGTGTAACGCTGGGACTGCTTCTGTCCAAAAATTGGCTCTCACAGTCGAATATCTCTTTTTTCTCTGTTCTTAAGGTCAGTTTTGTGTCACAAATGATTATTTTGCCGCTCCAAGTGGAATATTTTTTTACATTTCAGCCACTGTCAATTTTATTGAATCTGCTAGTTGTTCCCTATTTTACCCTGTTTGTCATACCGCTGATGTTCTTCATGCTGCTCCTTGCGCCACTGGCGGGTTTTCTGATTTCGCATATTGACAGGCTATTTGTCAATATTCATGAGTTTTTTATGCTGATACTGGAATTTATTGATCAGTTTTTATATTTTCCGTGGGTGATCGGGACGTTTCCGTTAGTCGGTGCCATCGTGTATTATGCTTTATTCTTAATGCTTATGGAAAATTTGGAGACGAAAAACCGGAATCATGCTTTCAGGTACGGCATTTATCTGACGGCATTACTTATGCTGATGGTTATCAGGCCATATTTTTCTCCTGCTGGAAATATAACAATGCTTGATATTGGTCAGGGGGATGCTATGGTGATTGAGCTTCCTTACCGGAAAGGTGTGATCATGGTTGACGCAGGAGCACAAATGGCTTTTGAAAGTGATGAGCCAAGCGATCGTGTTTTTAAGCAGATTATCAAGCCATATTTATATTACAGGGGGATCAGCAAAGTGGATGCGGTGTTTATTTCGCATGAAGACACGGACCATATGGGAAGTTTACGGTATATGGCTGAAAATATGATGATTGACAGTGTCATTGTAAGTGATTTCTACACATTTTCTGAACAAATGACTGAGGCGTTAGCGAACAATGGTACAACCGTTTTGCGGGTTTCACCGGAAGAGACCGTAACCATCGGTGATCAGACATTTTATGTATTGGCACCGGAACAGGATAAACAATCCGCCAATGAAAATTCGCTGGTTTTGTATACTGCAATTGGCGGGAAAACGTGGCTGTTTACGGGGGATATAGGGACTGAAACGGAACATAAGTTAGTGAACGCCTATCCCGAATTGCAAGCAGATGTACTGAAAGTCGCGCACCACGGCAGTGACACTTCTACCGATCCGGTATTTCTGCAAAAGCTTCATCCTGAATATGGCCTTATTTCTGCTGGCGAAAATAATATGTACGGGCACCCTCACACAAGCGTGATTGAAGCATTGGAAGAAGCAAATATTAACATTGTCAGAACGGATCAAAAAGGAGCAATACAATATTATTTCAGCAAGTCGGAAGGAACATTTTCAACATACCTCCCATAAACTGTATTGACATACGAAAAGAGACTGCGGCAATCAGCGAGGCAGTCTCTTTTAAGTATAAGCATGGCGTTCATATATAATCATGAACCAACAACATTGATGACAGTGCCGATGGCAAAAATCAGCACAAAGAAAATAAACGAAAATCCAAATCCTTTAATGGAATCAACAACATCGTTATTTTTTGACTGTACGTCCTTTTCAAATTCGTTCACATGTACCCCTCCTATATAGTCCCAAGTATAAAATAAATACATAAAAAAATCCACTTCCGGCTCAAAAAAATTTTAATGATTTACCACCATTAGAAAGAGTTGACAGCTATACTTTTGGCTATTGGGGTTACGCTATAACTACAAACATCGTTTAAAATACAGTTCCTAGGGCTGGGTTTTAAACGTTCATATAAATTTCAGGGGGAAATGCAGCAATCCATTTCCCTCTGCTTCTATAATCAAACCCATGATATAATATGACTTGCGAATACGCTGATTCCGTTTTACGCTTAAATATATTGCTTAATTGGAGTGAATCGTATGACGTATACGGATATATTGCAGCAGGTAAAACAAAAACAGATTGCACCAGTATATTTATTATATGGAACGGAGTCATATTTTATTCAAAATATCACAAAACATATAAATAAAGCAGTGCTGGATGATGACACCGATGAGAATTTGTCGGTATATGATCTGGATGAGACACCTGTACAGGAAGTGATTACAGATGCTGAAACATACCCCTTTTTCGGTGGCAAAAAACTGATTTATGCCTATAATCCGTCATTTTTAAAGGCTAAACCCGATAAATTGCCCTTTGAACATGACTTGGATACTGTTATTCAATATCTGAATCAGCCTGTCGATTATTCAGTGATTGTATTCATAGCATCATATGAAAAGATTGACGAGCGTAAAAAGATTAGCAAAAGCTTAAAGCAGCATGGTGTTATTGCAGAATGTAATCCGATTAGGGACTATGAACTGAGAAATTGGATTACAAACCTCGCCGGCAGCATGAACATAACGATTGAGAAAGATGCATTTGATAGGCTGGAATCGGAACTTTCGACTAATCTGCATCAGGTAAGGAATGAGTTGGAAAAGCTGGCACTTTTTGTCGGCCAAAACGGTGTTGTCACAAATGAAATTGCAGAAAACTTGGTTTCCCACACTGAAACCAATTCATCACTAAGGCTTGTTGACGCTGTCATTGACCGTGATTTACATAAAGCTGTTTCGATCTATAAAGATCTTGAAAAAATGAAAGAGGATCCGATCGGTATGATCGCCTTGCTTGCATCCCAATTTCGCATGATCTTGCGAGTGAAGCTGCTAAATCAGAAAGGATACAGTCAATTTCAGATACAAAAACGAATTGGAGCACATCCATATGCCATTAAAATGGCAAGCCAAAGGGAAAGAAAATTCACGATCGATCGACTGGAAAACATTATTGATCGGTTAACCGATACGGATACAGCGATAAAACAGGGAAAAATAGAGAAAGAACTCGCCTTTGAACTGTTATTGCATGAATTAACCAAATAATCGTAAATAAAAACGATCCTGTCACAGGATCGTTTTTTTTATGCACCCAATTCGTTTATCTTTTTCGTTAAACGTGATTTTTGACGGTTGCCGTTGTTTTTATGAACGCCGCCTTTCTGGACTGCTTTGTCAATCTTTTTAAAAGTGGCTGGCAGAGCAGCTTTTGCTCCTTCTGCATCATTCTGTTCAATCATTTTCTCCAACCGTTTAATATGGGTACGCATATCGGATTTGAAATCAATATTTTCTGTACGTTTTTTTTGGTTGACCCCAACACGCTTAATGGCGGATTTAATATTTGCCAATGATGTCACCTCCTATCACGCACTCATAGATAAAAAACATAAAAGCACTGTTTTTTGCTAGTCCAGCAAGAGACATTTTACCAGACGATACACACCATTTCAATAACTTCGGGCTTGCCTGAATGACTCGTACGAAAATAGTGAAACCTACGACTAAAATCCGTTAGTCAGGAGGAAAAGTTTTGGAAGATAAGAATAAGCAGTATGAAGTACGGACAGATCTGGCAGTCGAAGCCAGGGATATGTATGTGGAAAAAGAAGAGCAAAAACAAAATATAAAAGGTGTGACAATAAAAGAAAAAAAGGAAGGTGATATTGGCGTTACCTATGTTGATATCGACGCTGAAGGTGAAGAGAGGCTGGGAAAAAAACAGGGATCATATATTACCATTTATGCCGACGGAGTCAAAAAACAGGACACCAAAAAACAAGAGGCTGCCAGTAAAGTGTTTGGAAAAGAATTGGAACAGCTGCTTAAGAAAAATAACGTTCCTTCAGATGGCATTGGTTTAATCGTCGGACTTGGCAATTGGAATGTCACCCCGGATGCGCTTGGACCAATGTCTGTCGAAAAAGTGCTTGTGACAAGCCATTTATTCCAGATGGAGCATGAGTCCGTATCAGAAGGCTATCGGCCTGTGGCAGCCGTTACACCAGGGGTGATGGGGGTTACAGGTATTGAAACGAGTAATATTATTTTTGGTATTGTTGAGAAGTTCAATCCTGACTTTGTCCTTGCCATTGATGCGCTTGCTTCCAGGTCGGTTGAACGCGTCAATGAAACAATCCAGATTTCGGATACAGGTATTCACCCTGGTTCAGGTGTAGGCAATAAGCGTAAGGAGTTAAGTGAAGAGACACTTGGGGTACCGGTGTTTGCTGTTGGATGCCCGACAGTGGTGGATGCGGTGACCATCACAAGTGATACGATTGATTTTATGCTGAAACATTTTGGCCGGGAGTTGCGTGAGAAGGATAAGCCATCCAAATCATTGACACCTGCCGGGTTATCTTTTGGCAATAAGGAATTTACAGAAGAGGATTTGCCGGATGAAGAAAAGCGCAACACATTTCTTGGAATCGTCGGGAATTTATCGGAAGAAGAAAAGAAATCATTGATCCAGGAAGTCCTGACACCAATTGGACATAATTTAATGGTCACCCCCAAAGAAGTTGATGGCTTCATGAAAGATATGGCGACAGTGATCGCAACAGGATTAAATGCTGCATTGCACGATAAAGTAACCGTGGAAAACTTTGCATCCTATACACGTTAGCACCTCAAGTTCCCCCGTTACAAACAGTAATCCCCCCTAAAAAACAGGGGGGATTGTTCATAAAAGTCTGTTTCTGTTCGAACTGCACGACACAGGTCACAAAAGCGTTGCAACACGATCTCCGGGTTCTTAGCCACTGCCTCAGCAGGAAAAACATTCATCTTTTTCAAATTCTATCAGTCGCAATTATTTTAAAAGAATTAGTTCTATCTTCTGATATGATTTCATAGATTTTAATATCCGGAAATACTTCAGAGGAGTGGAACCATGTACCTTAAAGGTTATCATAAGCGCCGCCGTTTAATTTTCAAAAAGATATTGCGACATTTTTATCAAAAGAGTGGTATTTATCTCGTCTGTCTGGCTGTTTTATTTATGTTAGCCGGTTTTCTGATGACAGTCTCACCGGCTTATCGAATGTCGTCAAATACAATCACCAATTGGACAAGTGATTTGAACAGTTCAACTTTTTTGTATCTGATGGGGTTGGAAAATAGGGCTTTTCATGGCGCTTATCCGGACAACCGGGAATTTCCTGATGTATCGAATTTTCTGTTTGAAATGACGACGAATATCAGGCCGAGTGACACCAGAAGTCTATTGGGACAGGAAATGCCAGGTTTTTTAACGTTCCAGAATGAAATCATTATAGCAGGAGAAGGAACCGATTACACGAATCTGCCTGTGGAATCAGCCCCTCCGCTTGAAGATATTTTAAAAGAACGGGAAGCAGTCATGGATGAATCGGAAAAACAAGAGGAAGCGGAAAAAAACGAGAAGCATGAAGACCAGCTGAATACGGGTGACCGTGACGTTGTATACATTTATAACACGCATAGCAGGGAGTCGTTTTTACCGCATTTACCGGATGTGGATGACCCTGATGATGCACAGCATGGCGAAGTGAATATTGGCAAGGTCAGTGAAAGGTTTGCCAAAGCACTTGAAGCAAATGGCGTAGGTGCAAAAGTGGAACAGACCGACATCATGAATATTTTAAATGATAAGGATTGGGAGTATCATCAATCTTACACGGCTTCCAGGGAAGTGGTACAGGAAGCATTTGCTGGTGATGACAATCTCCAATATTCATTTGATATACATCGTGATGCGAGTCCGAAAAATAAAACGACTAAAGAAATTGATGGAAAAGATTATGCACGGATTATGTTTGTGGTTGGTGCAAAATATGAAGGATATGAAAAGAATCTAGAACTTGCCAACCAGCTTCATAATCTCATTGAGAAAAGCTATCCCGGTCTCAGCAGGGGTGTGATCACCAAAAAAGGATCCGGAAGCAATGGCGTCTATAACCAGGATTTGTCACCAAATGCAATGTTAATCGAATTGGGCGGGGTGGGCAATGACCTGGATGAGCTGTATCGGTCTGCTGATGCAGTTGCAGACGTGTTCAGTGAATATTACTGGGATGCCGAGAAAGTGGATGCCGGACAATAGGAGGGATTATATGCGTTCGCTGATTATTCTTCTATCATTAGTCGTATTTTTTCTGACCGGTTTGATCATAGGAATTGACCGCGGCCATCAGGGAGATGATTATGCACCTGTCGATGAGGCTGCTGAACAGGAAGAACAGCAAATCCTGGCAGAGAAGAATGCATCGGATCGAGAGACACTCGATAATGAGATGACAACCCCGGACACACAGGAGCATTTCACCCATAAGACAGCATCATTTCTGGAAGCCAGTGTCAAAGGTTTTTATGAGCTTGTTGTCGGCATTGCCTACCAGCTTGTACAAGTGTTTTTTTGAGATTTTAAATTAATGCGCCTCCTGCCCTCGTTCTTGAATGTATGCAGTGCAATTGCTATAATCAATCCTAGTTATTGAATGTTTCGCTCTTGCCTTCAATTGAATGAAGCAGTAAGAGACGAAGTAGGAGTGGACTGCATTTATGATTAAACAAAACAATGTACGTAATTTTTCCATCATTGCTCATATCGACCACGGTAAATCAACGCTTGCAGACCGAATTCTTGAAAAAACAAAAGCATTGACACAACGTGAAATGAAAGAGCAATTTCTTGATGCGATGGATTTGGAACGTGAACGGGGAATTACCATAAAACTGAATGCTGTGCAGCTGAATTATAAAACCGAACAAGAAGAATACTTATTTCATTTAATTGATACACCCGGACATGTCGATTTTACATATGAAGTATCCAGAAGTCTTGCGGCATGTGAGGGTGCTATTTTAGTGGTGGACGCAGCCCAGGGAATTGAAGCACAGACGCTGGCAAATGTTTATCTTGCTTTGGACAATGACCTTGAGCTTATTCCGGTCATCAACAAAATTGATTTGCCGAATGCTGATCCTGACCGTGTGGCTCAAGAGCTGGAAGATATCATTGGAATCGATAAAGATGATGTCATTTTAGCCTCGGCGAAAGATGATATCGGTGTTGATGAAATTATGGAACGTGTTATATCCGATATTCCGGCGCCATCCGGTGAACCTGACAGTCCTCTGAAGGCACTTATATTTGATTCATTGTATGATCCTTACCGTGGTGTGATTACTTATATTTGTATTAAAGAAGGTTCGGTCAAGGTCGGAGATAAAATCAAATTAATGGCAAACGGAAAAGAGTTTGAAGTAAGCGAAATCGGTGTTTTCAGACCAAATCCCGTGCCAAAAGATGAATTGACGGTTGGCGATGTCGGTTATTTGACGGCATCAATTAAAAATGTCAGTGACACAAGAGTCGGTGACACGATTACCCTTACCAAAAACCCCGCAGATTCTCCATTACCAGGATATAAACGTCTTAATCCAATGGTCTTTTGCGGTTTGTTCCCGGTTGACGCCAATCAATATAATGATCTGCGTGAAGCCTTGGAGCGTTTGGAGCTAAACGATTCCTCCCTGCAATATGAAGCCGAAAGTTCGCAGGCATTGGGTTTTGGTTTCCGCTGCGGATTTTTGGGGTTATTGCACATGGAAATTATCCAGGAACGTATCGAGCGGGAATTCAATATTAACTTAATCACAACAGCACCGTCTGTCATTTATGAAGTGGAGAAAACAGACGGTGAAATCGTTAAAGTGGATAATCCTTCAACCATGCCGGATTCCCAGCTTGTTAATGAAGTCCGGGAACCTTTTGTTGAAGCAACGATTATGGTACCGAACGACTATGTCGGCCCAGTCATGGAAATTGCCCAGAAAAAGCGCGGTCAGTTTGTCAATATGGAATATCTTGATGAGATTCGGGTTAATGTCATGTATGAGATTCCACTATCCGAAATAGTTTATGATTTTTTTGATCAATTAAAATCAAACACAAAAGGGTATGCTTCATTTGATTATGAACTAATCGGCTACAGGGCTTCCAATCTTGTCAAAATGGATATATTACTGAACGGGGACACGATTGATGCACTGTCATTTATTGTCCATCGCGATTTCGCATACGAGCGCGGGAAACATATTGTCGATAAGCTGAAAGATCTCATTCCGCGACAGCAATTCGAGGTACCTGTCCAGGCAGCCATCGGAAATAAAATCATCGCGCGGTCAACGATTAAAGCGATGAAAAAAAATGTGTTATCCAAATGCTACGGCGGTGACATTTCACGGAAACGGAAACTGCTGGAGAAACAAAAAGAAGGTAAAAAACGCATGAAAATGGTGGGGTCTGTTGAAGTTCCCCAGGAAGCGTTTATGGCTGTACTTGAAATGAATAACGATTAACCATTTTTGACGGAACAGGGAAAACTTTTGCAGACCGGCAGGAGTTATCCCTTTTCTGCGTGCAGGGGGAGAATGTCATGGAAGCACAATCGGTTTATATTCATATTCCATTCTGTCAACAAATTTGTCATTACTGTGATTTCACCAAGTTCTTCTATAATGAAAAATTGGCGACAGAATATATTGAAGCACTTTCGAATGAAATTAGCACACAAATTGACGGCACACATAATCATGTCAACACAATCTTTATCGGTGGAGGCACCCCGACAGCATTGAATCTGGAACAATTACATTCCCTGCTGCAATTGATTGACGACAAATTTGATGTGTCCGGCTGTTCCGAATTCTGCATTGAAGCAAACCCCGGTGACTTTGATAAAGAAAAGGCCCAGCTGCTCAAAAGCTATGGCGTTAACCGGGTATCACTTGGTGTTCAGGTATTTGATGATGTGATGCTTGAAGAACTCGGCCGCTTGCATAAAGTAAAGGATGTTTACAAGACGGTTGATTTATTAAAACAAAACGGGTTTCATAATATTAGTCTTGATCTTATTTATGCTTTACCAAATCAGACGGTTGAACAGTTCAGGGAAACATTGGAAGAAGCGCTTTCGTTTGATCTGCCGCATTATTCAGCCTATGCACTCCAGATTGAGCCAAAAACAGTCTTTTATCAGCGTTATAAAAAAGGCAAATTGCACCGGCCGCCCCAAGAGGAAGAGGTCGAAATGTACGCCATATTAAAGACAGCTATGCGGTCCAAAGGCCTCAAGCAATATGAAATCAGCAATTTTGCCAAACCGGGTTATGAAAGCCGGCACAATCTCGTTTACTGGAAAAATGAACACTATTATGGCTTTGGCGCCGGTGCGCATGGTTACCTGCCAGGTAAAAGGACAGGCAATATACGACCATTGCCGGCTTATGTCAAGCAGGCAATGGAAAACGGCTTTCCGATTTTAAATACTGAAAACATTGGAATAAAAGAGATGATTGAAGAAGAAATGTTTCTGGGTTTACGGAAAATGGAGGGAATCAGCAAGCAGCATTTTCGGAAAAAATTCGGCTTTTCATGTGAACGGTTATATAAAGATACGATTTCTTATCTAGTGGAGAAAGGCTGGCTTATGACGGATGATGATCATCTGTGTTTGACTGATCAGGGAATCCTGTTTGGAAATGAAGTGTTCGCGCACTTTTTGTTGGAGGAAGATGACCTGAGACTTGTTCGTTGACAAAAAAAAACCGATTTGATAATTTATACTTAGCATTAGCACTCGGCATGCATGAGTGCTAACAGAGGTGATCATCATGTTAACAGAACGACAATTGCTGATTCTGCAAGTCATAATTGATGATTTCATCGAAACGGCACAACCGGTAGGCTCCCGCTCGATTGCCAAGAAGGCTAACATAAATTATAGCCCGGCTACCATAAGAAATGAAATGGCAGATCTGGAAGAAATGGGCTATCTTGAGAAAACACACTCGTCTTCCGGCCGGATACCCTCAGAGAGAGGCTACCGGTATTATGTCGACCATATGGTTTTACACCGGGAAGCAGCAGATAATATTCAGATCATCCGCAACATTATGCAGGATGGACTGTTTGAGTTTGAACAAATCGTCCAGAGTTCCGCTGAAATACTGTCCCGGATAACTAACTATACATCAATCATTCTGGGACCGGAAGTGTTTGATACGAAATTGAAGCAGCTGCAGATTATATCTTTATCGGAGAATACGGCCCTGGCCATATTGGTTACCAACACAGGTCACGTGGAACACCGGTCGTTTTCCGTTCCGGAAGCCATCAATGCATCAGATCTTGAAAAAATGGTTAACATTTTAAATGACCGGCTGCATGGCGTGCCGATTTTTAAACTGCATGAAAAACTCAACGATGAGATGTTGGACTTGATGAATAAGTATGTAACGGATTTTGAAACATCCTATGATTATCTCAAAGCCGTTTTTTTAAGTGAAAACCCGGTGAAGCTGTATTTCGGGGGCAAAACAAATCTGTTAAGACAGCCGGAATTCAATGACATTGATAAAGTCCGGTCGTTTTATTCCATGATAGAAGAAGAAGATGAAATCGCCAGTTTGCTGAAAGGGGCTGCTGACGGTATTAAAGTTACCATTGGACATGAGAACAAAGTTGATGCTATTAAAGAGTGCAGTCTTATTACGGCTACTTATGAAATGAATGAAGAGCAGATGGGTACAATTGCATTGCTTGGTCCAACCAGAATGGAATACAAAAAGGTGATAACGTTACTGGATGCCCTATCAACTGAAATGTCAGATGTCTTATATGAGTGGTATAACAATAATGAATAAGGCAGGCTGATATAGGGAATATCGGGATGATGGGACTAACCCCATCACTTCTTTGTGTTTATAAGTTTAACAACAGGACGAATCATGTTATATTTTATCGTGGCAATTTCATAATAGGAGGTGGCGGGAATGGCAGAACAAAATCAGGAAAAAATGAACCAATACGATTCTGAAGATGTACAATACGATTCAGAAGATGTAGAAAAGGATGAAAAAGAACAAGACCAGGAAGATATCATCACAGAAGTAGTTGATGCAGACGATCAGGATGACACAGAACAGACTGATCATGCAGATAAGGAAATGGAACAGCTACAAGCTGAGCTGAGTCAGCTGAAAGAGGAAAAGGATAACCTGCATGACCGTCTGCTGCGTGTTCAGGCAGAATTTGAGAATTTCAAAAAACGTTCCCAAAAAGAAAAAGAAGCAGTCAGTAAGTATAAAGCAGAAGATCTGGTTAAGGAGTTACTGCCTGCAATCGATAACTTCGAACGGGCGTTGCAAGTTGAAGTCACCGATGAAACGAAGAGTTTTGTTGAAGGTGTGTCAATGGTTTACAACCAAATAAAGGATGCACTGAAATCGCAGGGTGTGGAAGAAATTGAATCGGTCGGCAAACCGTTTGACCCTAATATTCACCATGCCGTAATGCAAGTGGAAGATGAGGCAGCCGAATCAGAAACTGTTACAGAAGAATTGCAGAAAGGCTACATTCTGAAAGACCGCGTTATTCGACCAGCAATGGTTAAAGTTAATAAGTAATTGTTAGAGCAGTGAAGGAGGAATTTGATTATGGGTAAAATAATCGGAATTGACTTAGGTACAACAAATTCATGTGTGGCAGTGATGGAAGGCGGCGAATCAGTCGTCATTCCCAACCCTGAAGGAAATCGTACAACGCCATCCGTCGTTGCTTTCAAAAACGGTGAGCGTCAAGTCGGCGAGGTAGCAAAACGTCAGGCAATCACCAATCCAAATACGATTCAGTCGATTAAACGTCATATGGGTACGGACTACAAAGTTAAAATCGATGACAAAGAATATACGCCACAGGAAGTTTCAGCCATCATCCTGCAGCATTTGAAATCATATGCAGAAGAATATTTGGGTGACACAGTGGATAAAGCAGTTATTACGGTTCCAGCTTATTTTAACGATGCTGAGCGTCAGGCAACCAAAGATGCCGGAAAAATTGCCGGATTGGAAGTTGAGCGTATCATCAACGAACCAACCGCAGCATCCTTGGCCTATGGCATTGACAAAGAGGATCAGGATCAGACTATCCTCGTATATGACTTAGGCGGCGGTACATTTGACGTATCGATCCTTGATATTGGCGACGGTACGTTCGAAGTTGTATCAACTGCGGGTGATAACCGACTGGGCGGTGATGACTTCGATGACGTGATCATGGACTACATGGTTCAGGAATTCAAGAAAGAAAACGGCATCGATCTTTCCCAGGATAAAATGGCAAAACAACGATTGAAAGATGCTGCTGAAAAAGCGAAAAAAGAACTGTCAGGTGTGACCCAAACACAAATCTCACTGCCGTTTATAACAGCTGGTGAAAACGGCCCGCTTCACCTGGAAATGAATCTGACACGGGCTAAATTTGAAGAACTGTCATCAGATTTGGTTGAACGTACAATGCAGCCAACCCGTAAAGCATTGAAAGATGCTGATTTATCTGCAAAAGATATTCATAAGGTTGTTCTTGTTGGCGGATCAACACGTATTCCTGCTGTTCAAGAAGCCATCAAGCGTGAAACAGGCAAAGACCCTTCAAAAGGCGTTAACCCTGACGAAGTGGTTGCTTTAGGCGCAGCGATCCAAGGCGGTGTATTGCAAGGTGATGTCAAGGATGTAGTATTGCTCGACGTCACACCATTGTCATTAGGTATCGAAACTATGGGAGGCGTCACCACAAAACTGATTGAACGGAACACAACCATCCCGACAAGCCATTCACAAGTGTTTTCGACCGCAGCAGATAACCAGACAGCAGTTGATATCCATGTCCTGCAGGGTGAACGTGAAATGGCTGAGGACAACAAAACACTTGGCCGTTTCCAATTGACTGATATTCCACCTGCGCCACGCGGTGTACCGCAGATTGAAGTGACATTTGATATTGACGCCAACGGTATTGTCAATGTAAGTGCCAAAGATAAAGGCACAAATAAAGAACAATCCATTACCATTAAATCGTCATCCGGTCTCTCGGACGAAGAAATCGATAAAATGGTTAAAGAAGCTGAAGAAAATGCAGAGGAAGACAAAAAACGCCGTGAAGAAGCCGATCTCCGCAACGAAGCTGATCAGTTGGTCTTCACGACAGATAAAACAATCAAAGACCTGGGCGACAATGTAACCGATGAAGAAAAACAAAAGGCTGAAGAAGCCAAAGAAGAACTGAAAAAAGCCATCGAATCCGATGACCTTGACCAAATCAGGGAAAAGAAAGATGCCTTGCAGGAACAAGTCCAGCAGCTTTCTGTTAAAATGTACGAACAAATGGCACAACAGCAGCAGGCTGAACAAGGACAGCAAGGTGAAGGCCAAGGTTCAGATGATGACGTTGTCGACGCTGACTACAAAGAAGTGGACGATGACGAAGATAAAAAATAATCATGTTATAGATAAAGGAAGTTCGACTAAGAATGCCACAACCTGTGGAAGCGTCGAACTGACCCTGCATCTTGTAGGCCAAGTCAAAGTCAGGACTCTCTTGACTTTGACTTTTTTCAATCATCCATGAACGAGGCCGTTTCATGTTTGCTATCATAATATAAATGATGGTAAGATAAAATGTATGCAATAGTGTCGGGAGAGTGATTCACAAGTGAGTAAGCGCGACTATTATGAAGTGCTTGGCGTTGACAAAGGCGCTTCTAAAGATCAGATAAAGAAAGCTTATCGCAAATTGGCAAGAAAATATCACCCGGATGTAAGCGAAGAGGAAAATGCAGCCGATAAATTCAAAGAAGTAAAAGAAGCTTATGAAGTATTAAGCGATGACCAAAAGAGAGCACAGTATGATCAGTTTGGTCATGCAGGTGCACAAGGCCAAGGCGGTTTTGGCGGTGCACAGGATTTCGGTGACTTTGGTGGATTCGGTGATATATTTGATATGTTTTTTGGCGGCGGTCGCCGTCGTGATCCAAACGCTCCGCAGCAAGGTGCCGATTTGCAATATACCATGACGCTTGATTTTGAGGAAGCGATTTTTGGGAAAGAAGCAGATATCAAAATTCCGAAAGAAGAGGAATGTGATACGTGTCACGGTTCAGGTGCAAAACCCGGCACCAAAACTGAAACATGTTCCCATTGTCAAGGGACCGGTCAACTAAACATGGAGCAGAATACACCGTTTGGGCGTGTCGTCAATCGTCGTGTGTGCCACCATTGTAACGGCACCGGAACAATCATTCCGGAAAAATGCAATACCTGTGGCGGCTCAGGGAAAGTGAAAAAACACAAAAGTATCCACATCTCCATCCCTAAAGGCATTGATGAGGGACAGCAAATCAGGGTTGCAGGCAAAGGTGAACCCGGTGTGAATGGTGGCCCTCCAGGCGACTTATTTGTTGTTATTCAAGTACGTCCCCATGAATTTTTCGAACGTGAAGGGGATCATATCTATTGTGAACTGCCGATAACATTTGCCCAGGCTGCCCTTGGTGATGAAGTGGAAGTACCGACAGTGCATGGGAAAGTCATGCTGACAATTCCCGCGAGCACCCAAACCGGAAAGGTCTTCCGGCTAAAAGGAAAAGGCGCACCAAATGTCCGCGGCCACGGCTATGGGGATCAACACGTCAAAATACGGGTTGTGACGCCAAGCCGGCTTTCAGAACGGCAAAAAGAATTGCTGCGTGAATTCAATGAAATCGGCGGTAATGAAGCAACAGACGAGCAAGGTTCATTGTTCCAGCGTTTTAAAAACGCGTTCAAAAGCTAAATGAGGTGCTGTGCTCCAGCACCCTTACATAGGTTATTTTAGTTCAATTTTTCAGGAAATGGGTGGATTCATGTGAATTGGTCTGAAATATGTATTTATACGACAAATGAGGCTGTTGAACCTATTTCCAATATCATGCATGAAACGGGAGCCAGTGGTGTCGTTATAGAAGATCCTATTGATTTAATCAAAGAACGGGATTCCTTATATGGAGAAGTTTATGAACTCAATCCGGATGAATACCCCGAGGAAGGCGTTTACATTAAAGCTTATTTGCCTGTAAACAGTTTTCTGGGCGAAGCAGTCGAAGAAATAAAGCAGGCTGTCAATCATCTGCCGTTGTACGATATCGATTTAGGCCGGAATGAGATGGCGTTACGTGAAATAGATGAGGAAGAATGGGCAACAGCCTGGAAAAAATATTATAAACCCGTTAAAATTTCTGAAAAAGTCACCATCATCCCAGCCTGGGAAGAATACAAACCCGTATCAACTGATGACGTGGTCATTGAACTTGATCCCGGTATGGCGTTTGGCACGGGGACACATCCGACAACAATCATGAGTATTCAGGCTATTGAACAATACTTAAACGAAAACGATATCGTTATTGATGTAGGATGTGGTTCCGGTGTACTCAGCATTGCTTCAGTGCTGATGGGGGCACAAAAGGTTTACGCTTTTGACCTTGATGATATTGCGGTTAAAAGTACTAAAATTAATACTAAGTTAAACAATATAGAAGACAAAGTTATTCCAAAACAGAACAATTTGCTCGATCATGTGGATATGCAGGCGGATATCATTGTTTCAAATATTTTAGCTGAGATCATTGTACGGTTCGTTGATGATGCATGGAAAAGCCTGCAACCGAATGGCATTTTTATTACGTCCGGTATTATTCAGGCAAAAAAACAAATGGTAAAAGACGAACTGGAACAAGCAGGTTTTGGGATTATTACCATAAACGAAATGGAAGGCTGGGTATCCATCGTCGCCAAAAAAACGGAAGGGAAAAGTGGTGCCTGATTTGCAACGTTATTTTGTACCATCGGAAAATTGGACAGATAACCGGGTCATCATAACAGACGATGATGCACATCATATCAACCGTGTCATAAGGTCCCGTACAGGAGATGAAATCATCTGCAATCATCCGAATGGAAAAGCGGCGGTCTGCCGAATTACAGGGATTGAAAAAGAAAAAGTTGATACAACCATCAGCGAATGGCTTGAAGAATCAGTTGAACCTCTCATTGATGTGACGATCGCACAGGGTTTACCCAAAAGTGACAAACTGGAATTTGTGCTTCAGAAAGGAACTGAGCTAGGTGCTGCTGCATTTATTCCGGTACAGGCAGACCGGTCAGTAGTTATCTGGGATGAGAAAAAGGCTGAAAAGAAAATGAAGCGATATGCAAAAATTATAAAAGAGGCAAGTGAACAGAGCCATCGCAATAAAATCCCAACGGTTAAAAATGTAACACCGCTGACCAAATTAGTGAGCGAAAGCAATGACTATGATATAAAGTTGTTCGCTTATGAAGAGGAAGCTAAAACTGTGGACTTTCAATCATTTGGAAAAGCCGTCAGCACAATGCGTCCTGGTGACCGGATACTGATTGTTATCGGACCTGAAGGCGGTTTTTCCAGTCGTGAGGCGGAATCGCTGAAACAGAATAAATTTATCCCTGTCCGGCTGGGACCACGTATTTTGCGGACGGAAACAGCAAGCTTATACGCATTGGCAAGTATTTCATATCATTTTGAAGAATTGAGGTGGACATAATGCCAAC
>NZ_DATGTI010000008.1:0-16864 GCF_035301925.1 Lentibacillus sp.
TCCGGAAGGTCTTCAAAAAGATGGTGGAAGCATATATCTCGAAACAAATAATTCAGGCGTACCTACAATACAAGAGCCTGAGACTGGTGGTGCTGCAACAATCGTCAGCGGGGCATTGGAGATGTCGAACGTTGACCTTGCTGAGGAATTTACCGAGATGATTACAGCACAGCGCGGTTTCCAGGCGAATACCAGAATCATTACGACATCAGATGAAATCCTGCAAGAGCTTGTCAATCTAAAACGATAATACAGGGAGGCATGGGGGTGTCCATTTTAGAGGCACTCCCGTCATCATATGATTCAGCTGACCAGATTAAATGGAGAACTTTTTACATTAAACGCATTGATGATTGAACAGATTCAATCACATCCGGATACGACGATCACATTAATGAATGGCAAGAAGATCGTTGTTAAAGATTCTGAATCCGATGTTACGACACTCGTGACAAATTATTACCAAAAAATTGGATTGAATAGGTCATTTGAAGAGGTGGATGATGGCAGTGAATAGGGCCGCAAAGACGATGATTACATCTTTGATTGTGTTGTTACTGATTGCAGGTGTTGCACTTATTGTTATTTTAAAGTTTACCGGTGATCAAAACGATGGTCATGCACAATCAATTGATGAAATTGTTGAGCACTCGTATAAAACACCGGAGATCACGACCGATCTGCAGGACGGCAGTTTTGTACGCATTCAATTCCAAGTTATGACAGATAGTAAAAACGCAAAGCAAGAAGTCGAAAAGCGTGAGTTTCAATTAAAAAACATTTTGATAAAGGAACTTGCCAAAATGGATGAGGAAAAATTTAAAACAGGACTGTCCGACTTGGAAGATGTTGTGCAGTTAAAGTTAAATGAGGTGATGACGGAAGGTTCGATTACCGATGTTTACACCATAAAAAAGATTTTACAGTAGGATTGATAGATACTCCGATATGGAGGTGAGGTTTTTTGGCAGAAGAAGTACTTTCGCAACATGAGATTGATTCATTATTATCTGCTATATCATCTGGTGAAATGAATGCGGAAGAATTAAAACAAGAAGAAAATGAACAGAAGGTCCGGGTCTATGATTTTAAAAGGGCTCTCCGGTTTTCCAAAGACCAGATTAGAAGTCTTGCCAGAATTCATGATAATTATGCCCGTTTACTGACGACATATTTCTCAGCACAATTAAGAACATATGTCAATATCTCTGTGGCGTCTGTAGACCAACTGCCTTATGAAGAGTTTATCCGGTCAGTTCCCAAAATGACTGTTTTAAATTTATACAGTGTTCAGCCGTTGGATGGCAGTATTTTAATGGAGGTTAATCCAAATATTGCATATGGCATGCTTGATCGGCTTCTTGGCGGAAAGGGAAGCAGCTTGAATAAGGTGGATAATTTAACAGAAATTGAAACAATGCTGATGTCACAGCTATTTGAAAAAGCATCTGTCAATCTTAAGGAGGCCTGGTCCTCCATAATCGAGATTGATCCTATACTGGAAGATTTTGAGGTCAATCCACAATTTTTGCAAATGGTATCCCCAAATGAAACAGTTATTGTTGTGTCATTAAACACAACAATAGGGGAGACAAGCGGCATGATTAATATTTGTATTCCACATATTGTACTGGAACCGATCATACCAAAATTGTCGGTTCATTACTGGATGCAGACAAACAATAAAGAGAGAGACCCTGAGTCATATGAGAAATTAACAAAAAACATGCAAAAAGTTAAGGTAGAAGCGAAAACACTGCTGGGTGAGGCGACAATCAACATTGGGCAGCTGCTCCATTTACAAAAGGATGACGTTATCGCGTTAAACCAGCCCATTGATGCACCATTACAAATGGAAATCAATCATGAACCAAAATTTTATGTACAGCCTGGCAAATATAACAATAAAATGTCTGTGCAAGTGCTGGAAGAAATAAAAGGGGGGAACGATGATGGATGATGGAAAGCTTTCCCAGGAGGAAATTGATGCGTTGTTAAAAGTCGGTGCGGACGATGATGAGATGGATAACTATGGAACGAATGCTCCAAATTCAGCTGATTATTTATCAACGATTGAAAAAGACACATTAGGTGAAATCGGAAATATTTCGTTTGGAAGCTCGGCAACGACATTGTCAACGCTATTAAATCAAAAAGTTGATATAACAACGCCTGAAATATCCATCATGACAAAGGCGGATTTTGCAAATGAATTTGACTTTGAGCGTGTCAGTATTTATGTCAATTATATAGAAGGTTTCGATGGACAAAATGTTTTTGTGATGAAATCAGAGGATGCAGCGATTATTTCGGATATTATGTTGGGTGGTGATGGGACTTCCCCGGATCAGGAATTGGGAGAAATACACTTAAGTGCTCTCCAGGAGGCCATGAACCAAATGATGGGTACTGCTGCAACCAGTATGTCCACTGTTTTTGAAAAGCGTGTTGATATATCACCACCAACTATCAAACTTGAAAAACCGGATTCTGCCAATACGGCCGAAACAATTTCGGAAGATGGATATATGGTTAAGGTTTCTTTTCATTTAAGGGTTGGCAGTTTGATAGATTCCCATATTATGCAAGTATTACCGATTCCGTTTGCAAAGCAATTCGTTGCACAATTGATGAAAGCATCTTCATCTGATGGACAGAAAGATGCAGCTGCGACTGTCGAGTTGGACAGGCCACAAGAACAAACGAATCAAGAGCAGCGTACAGCTCATACTGAAAATCCACAATACCTGGGGGATCATGTCAGTCAGAATACGTCGTCCATCCAGCAGGCAACTTTCTCGGATTTAGAGCAAGTGGCATTAAATAGCAACGAAAAGCGAAATCTTGATATGCTTTTGGATATCCCGCTGAATGTGTCTGTGGAACTAGGGCGCACCAAAAGGACGGTTAAAGATATTCTGGATTTATCAGCTGGATCAGTTGTTGAATTGGATAAACTTGCCGGGGAGCCGGTTGATATTCTGGTCAATGAAAAATTGATTGCAAAAGGTGAGGTCGTTGTTATTGATGAAAACTTTGGTGTCCGGGTAACAGACATCACCAGCCAATCTGACCGGCTAATGAAGCTGAAATAAATGAGTTTAGGAGGAAATGTCAAACATGGGACAGCGAATCTTAATCGTGGATGATGCAGCATTCATGCGTATGATGATAAAAGATATATTAGTTAAAAACGGCTTTGAGGTTGTTGGTGAAGCACAAGACGGGGTGCAGGCAGTTGAGCAATATAAGGAACTTCAGCCGGATCTTGTCACATTGGATATTACGATGCCGGAAAAAGATGGCCTTGCAGCATTAAAAGAAATTAAAGAAATCGATGCAAATGCAAACGTCATCATGTGCTCAGCGATGGGGCAGCAAGCATTGGTGATTGATGCCATTCAAGCTGGAGCAAAAGACTTTATTGTAAAACCGTTTCAGGCAGATCGTGTTATTGAAGCAATCCGGAAAGTACTGAACTAGGAAACGAGTGAGCAATGTGAGACAGACAATCATATTAACTGTTAGTCTGACAGTACTTTTCGTCACATTATTTACGAGTGGGGCTGTTCAGGCTGCATCCACGAATGTAAAAGACTGTATCGAAAATGAGGACTGCCTCGAGACAGACGAAGCACCTGCAAATGAAACTGAAAACGAACAGAAAAAATCAACGGATGACGTTAGTACAGGGTCATTATTCTTCAATCTCGTAAAAATGGGTTTTGCATTACTGCTCGTTTTGGGGCTTATTTATGGACTCTTAAAATTTTTGAGAAAAAGAAACAAACTTTTTCAGCCAGTGAAGGCATTGGAAAACTTAGGCGGTATTTCTGTCGGTCCCAACAAGTCAGTCCAATTGGTCC
This sequence comes from Lentibacillus sp., assembly GCF_035301925.1. Lineage (GTDB taxonomy): Bacteria > Bacillota > Bacilli > Bacillales > Amphibacillaceae > Lentibacillus. The sequence goes on from NZ_DATGTI010000008.1 coordinate 3,867, forward strand.
GAATCGGGTCAAAAATATTTGTTGTTGGCGTTGGAGAAAATGTTGAACTACTAAAAGAAATTACTGATGAAGCCATTAAAAACGAGTTGTTACATCATGATAATTCCCTTGATGGTCAATCAATGTCATTACTGTCTTCTTTGTTTCAGCAAAAAACTGGTCAGGAAGATAAAAACAAGTCAGCAAATGAGTTCACAAAGCTGTTTTCAACAGAACTGGAAAAATTGAAACAGACCCGTCGTTCGATGATCAACCAGCAAAAACAGAGGGAAGATAAACATGAATGAATTTATTAATATGTTTTCCGGTTCCGATCCCGAAAATATATCGACGTCGGTTCAGTTGCTGCTGTTACTGACTGTATTATCACTGGCGCCAAGTATCCTGATCCTGATGACGAGCTTTACACGGATTGTGATTGTGTTATCGTTTGTCAGAACATCATTGGCAACCCAGCAAATGCCGCCGAATCAAGTTTTAATTGGCTTAGCTTTGTTTTTGACGTTTTTCATTATGGCCCCGACATTCCAGGAAGTGAATGATGAAGCATTACAGCCGCTTTTTGAAGAAGAGATAACACTGGACGAGGCGTATACAAAAGCAAGTGAACCGATCAAAGATTTTATGGCGCGTCATACACGGCAGCAGGATTTGCAATTATTCATGGACTATTCTGAAATGGAACAGCCTGAGGCAGTACAGGATATTCCGCTTACGACATTAGTTCCGGCTTTTGCAATCAGCGAATTAAAAACCGCCTTTCAAATGGGTTTTATGATATTTGTTCCATTTTTGATCATTGATATGGCTGTAGCGAGTGTCCTTATGTCGATGGGGATGATGATGCTGCCGCCTGTTATGATTTCATTACCGTTTAAAATACTCTTATTTGTGCTAGTGGATGGCTGGTATTTGATAACCCAATCCCTATTGCAAGGCTTCTGAGGCAGGTGTGGTCATATGAGCAGTGAGTTTGTCTTAACGTTAGCTGAAAGAGGCGTCTATGTCATTTTGCTTATATCAGGTCCTTTGCTTATTCTGGCATTGGCTGTTGGTCTTCTGGTCAGTATATTTCAGGCAACGACGCAGATTCAGGAGCAAACCCTCGCCTTTATACCCAAAATTATTGCTGTATTGGTTGGGATTGTGTTTTTCGGTCCATGGATGCTGACACAAATAATCGAGTTTACGGTTGATTTATATCAAAATCTGAATCAGTTTGTAGGGTAAAGCATGTTAGAACTTATTAATCTTTCAGCCATTCCTGTTTTTTTACTTATCTTTGTAAGAGTGGCAGCCTTTTTTGTGACACTGCCACTATTCTCATATACAACGATACCAACACCCTTCAAAATCGGGTTTACATTTTTTCTGGCACTTATTGTGTATTATACAGTTGATGCATCTGCTGTTCCGATTGATGATACCTATATATTTTTATTAGTTAAAGAAGCAATCGTCGGGTTATTAATCGGATTGCTTGCTTACATCATCCTGTCAGCGGTACAGATTGCCGGCGGCTTTATTGATTTTCAGATGGGGTTTGCGATTGCCAACGTGATTGATCCGCAGACAGGCGCCCAAAGCCCTTTGATTGGACAATATTTCTATATCGTTGCTCTATTATTTCTATTATCGGTCAATGGGCATCATTTATTAATAGATGGCATCTATTATAGCTATCATTTAATCCCGATGGAGACATTTATACCGTTTGCGGATGGCAGCATCATCGAATTTGTCATCCAAACATTTAATCAAATGTTTTTGATTGCTTTCCAGATGTCGATTCCGATTGTCGGCTGTTTGTTTCTGGTTGATGTCGCGCTGGGTATTATCGCCAGAACCGTTCCGCAGCTGAATGTGTTTGTCGTTGGACTGCCGCTGAAAATTTTTATTAGTTTTGCTGCTATTTTGGTTTTCCTCAGCTTATATGTCGTATTGGTGGACAAATTGTTTGAAACGATGTTTGCTGCCATGAGGGATTTAATGCAATTGTTCGGAGGTGCTTAATGTGTTGTTGAAACTGGATCTGCAGTTTTTCGCAGGTGCTGAAGAAAAAACAGAAAAAGCAACTCCGAAGAAACGGCAGGATGAACGAAAAAAAGGGAAAGTGGCAAAAAGTCAGGATATTAATACAGCATTTCTACTGTTTTTTTGCTTCATGATTTTATTTGTGTCCGGAAGTTTCATGAAAAATAATTTGACAGCGCTCTTCAGGCAGTCATTTACTGAATATATTCACTGGGATGTATCCATCAATTCGATTAACCAAGTGTTAATTGAATCAGCCATTGAAATGGCCAAAATGCTGGCACCTATTATGGCTGTTGCCATCATTGCAGGTTTGGCGGCCAATTTTACACAAATCGGTTTCTTGTTTACGACTGAACCTCTTAAGTTCGATCTCAAAAAGATCGATCCCATTAAGGGGTCCAAAAAGATTTTCTCCGCAAGGGCTTTAGTGGAGCTTTTGAAGGCATTGTTAAAAATTGTGTTTATTGGGGCTATCACATTTTTTGTTATTTGGATATACAAAGACGACATGATGATGCTTGCTTTTAAAACAGCTGAAAACACGCTTGGTTTCTTTGGTGAAGTCACCATTATTATGGGAGTTTCTGCAGCAATCGCATTATTGTTCCTGTCTGTTTTTGATTATGCTTATCAAAAATATGATTTTGAAAAAAACATCAAGATGTCCAAAAAAGATGTTAAAGACGAGCATAAAAACATGGAAGGGGACCCGCAAATTAAATCGAAAATTAAAGAAAAACAGCGTGACATGGCTACACAGCGAATGATGAATGAAGTGCCTTCTGCGGATGTCGTGATTACCAACCCGACACATTACGCTATTGCCGTCAGGTATGATGAAGAAAAAGCCTCCGCCCCCTACATTGTTGCTAAAGGTGCCGATCAGATCGCTTTGAAAATAAAGGAAGTCGCGCAGGCAAACAATGTTGTTACCGTTGAGGACAGACCACTGGCAAGATCGCTATATGTTGCGATTGAAATCGGTGATGTCATACCGGAAGAATTTTACAAAGCAATGGCTGAGATTTTAGCTTATGTTTACAGGCTGGAGAAAAAAGTTTAGCGCAGTAAGGGGAGTCAAAAGCAATGAAAGCACGTGATTTATCTGTACTATTAGGCGTTATTTTAATTATTATCATGCTGGTTATCCCATTGCCGGGATGGCTATTAAGTATTCTTATTTTATGCAACATTTCCTTGGCACTTATCGTTATTTTGGTGTCAATGAATACACAAGAGGCGCTGCAATTTTCCATATTTCCTTCCCTTTTATTGCTGTTAACCTTATTCCGGCTTGGGTTAAACGTATCGACTACCAGATCGATTTTATCAGAAGCTGATGCCGGTGGTGTTGTTGATACGTTTGGTTCGTTTGTCATTGGCAATAATCCGTTAGTCGGTTTTGTCGTATTTGTTATTTTGGTCATCATTCAATTTCTGGTTATAACGAAAGGCGCCGAACGGGTGTCAGAGGTTGCTGCACGTTTTACACTGGATGCGATGCCGGGTAAGCAGATGAGTATTGATGCTGATTTGAATGCCGGTCTTATTTCTGAGCAACAGGCAAAAGAACGACGTGAAAAAGTAGAGAATGAAGCAGACTTCCATGGCGCGATGGATGGTGCCAGCAAATTTGTGAAAGGTGACGCCATTGCGGGTATAATTATTGTGTTAATTAATATTATATTTGGCTTAATCATTGGTATGGTCCAGATGGATTTTACCTTTACAGAGGCCATCAACACATATATGCGGCTGACAGTTGGTGATGGATTGGTCAGTCAGATCCCTGCCTTATTAATTGCCACCGCGACAGGGATTGTCGTAACGAAAACAACATCAGAAGGTAACTTGGGCAGTGATGTAACAGATCAGCTGCTGCAATATCCGAAACTGTTGTTTATTGCAGCAGGGACCATATTCTTTCTTGGATTTACACCAATCAACTTCCTGTTAACGACTGTGCTTGCTTGCTTTTTAGCATTAGGTGGTTATGTACTGTTAAGACAAACGAATGAACAAGAAGAACCGGATATCGAGGAAGCGGAACAAACGGAAGCCTCGTCCATGAAATCACCTGAGAATGTTGTCAATCTGCTGAGTATGGATCCAATCGAATTTGAATTTGGCTATGCACTCATTCCGCTGGTGGATGCAGATCAAGGCGGTGATTTATTGGATCGTGTCGTGATGATCCGGCGGCAGCTGGCAATTGAGTTGGGTATTGTCGTCCCGGTTGTCAGAATCCGTGACAACATTCAGCTTGAACCAAATGAATACAGGCTAAAAATAAAGGGGAATGCAGTTGCTTCCGGTGAACTGCTGCTGGATCACTATTTGGCCATGACACCTGATATGGATGACGATGACATAGAGGGTATTGACACAAAAGAGCCTGCTTTCGGGCTGCCGGCCAAATGGATCAGCGAAGAAAATAAGGATGAGGCGGAGTTATCAGGCTATACAGTCGTTGATCCGCCGTCAGTTGTTTCCACCCATATTACAGAAGTGATCAAACAGCATGCCCATTCGCTGTTGGGACGTCAGGAAACAAAGCAGTTAATCGATCATTTAAAAGAAAGCTATCCAATCCTTGTCGAAGAAGTCACGCCGGATCCATTAGCTGTTGGTGATGTGCAGAAAGTACTTGCAAAATTGCTCCGGGAAAATATTTCGATCCGTAATTTACCTGTCATATTTGAAACACTGGCAGACTTTGGCAAGATAACAAATGATACTGAACTGCTTGGGGAATATGTCAGACAAGCATTAGCACCGCAAATCACCAGACAGTACGCAGGTGATGATATGTCATTACGTGTGATAACCGTATCAGGCAAAGTCGAAAAAATGATTGCCGAAAATATCCAGCAAACAGAGCATGGCAATTATTTAGCATTGGATCCGGAATCACAGGAGCAAATCATTAAAACGATTCATGATGAAGCTGAAAAAATCGCCTTACAGGAAGAGACAGCCATTGTATTATGCTCGCCTGCCATCAGGATGTATTTAAAACAGCTGCTGGAACGCTTTCTGCCACAAGTGGTTGTGTTATCGTATAACGAACTGGAACCGAGTGTCCAAGTACAAAGTGTTGGGGTGGTGAATGTAGCATGAAGGTAAAAAAATATACAGCGCCAACGATGCCAGAGGCTATGAACCGGATCCGCAAAGAACTGGGGCCCGAAGCTGTGATTTTAAATTCAAGAGAAATATTCAAGGGCGGATTTTTAGGCCTTTTCAAAAAACGGAACATTGAAGTTGTTGCTGCACTGGATCCGGAGCCTAAAGCTACTTCAAAACAGAATGAGGCAAAACCGCCAGTCAATACGAAACAGAAGACACAAATCAATGCACAGCCGATTTTAAATGAGCTAAAACAGGTCAGGAAAATGGTGGAACTTCAGACTGTAAACAGTCATGATTATCCCGGCAATTATCAAGTCATCTATAACGATTTAACACAACAGGAAATAGATGAGGATTTGGCCAAAAGTATTATGGATAACGTTATCAGCAAGCAGGAAGAGGAAAATCATGCTGCTCCGGACCAGGACGATGTTATGACGGATGTGAAACGTGAGATTGAAAATAGATTAAATGCACTGAACTTTGAAAGTTTACCAAAAAATAAGAAGCTCATCCAATTTGTAGGTCCTACAGGTGTCGGGAAAACAACAACGATTGCTAAAGTCGCAGCGTCCAGCATGATTAACGAAAAGAAGCAGGTCGCCCTAATTACCGCTGACACATATCGGATTGCAGCAATTGAACAACTAAAAACTTATGCCAATATACTCAATATCCCACTGGCAGTTGTTTATGATTTGAATGATTATAAAGCAGCTATCGAAAAATTTGCTTCTTGTGACTTAATATTGGTTGATACAGCCGGAAGAAATTTTCTGGATGAAACATATGTATACGATTTGCAAAAGATCATTTCATTCAATGGGCATGATGCTGAAACGTATCTTGTTCTCTCCCTGACGGCTAAAGCAAATGATATCATGGCGATATATCATCAATTTCAGCATTTGCCAATACAAAACGTCATATTCACCAAAGTGGACGAGACACGGCAATATGGCAGTATATTGAATATCGCATTAAAGAATCAGCTGGGCATTGCCTTTATGACAAATGGCCAGGATGTTCCGGATGATATTATAAGGCCGTCACCACAAATGATCAGCGAATTGATAGCAGGTGAAAAGCATGTCACATGATCAGGCGCGAAATTTGAGAAGGGAAATGGGAAGTACCCGGAACTTTCGGGAAGCCAAAACAATCGCATTCGCAAGCGGTAAAGGCGGCGCCGGTAAATCAAATATCGCTTTGAATTTTTCACTGGCGTTATTGAACCATGACAAAAAAGTGCTGTTGTTTGATCTTGATTTTGGGATGGGGAATCTTGATATTTTACTGGGTATGGAGACTGAAGCGACGATTGTCGATATGTTCAAAGGGCATTTACCCATTCATGATATTATTCAAACCGGACCGGGCGGGCTCGAATATGTAGCAGCCGGTTCGGGATTAAATGATATCTTCACACTGGAACAGGACGAAAAGAATCATTTTTTCCGGCAATATGAGGCATTAATTCATTTATATGATTATATTATTTTTGACATGGGGGCAGGCGCAACCCATGATTTGCTGTCATTTATTATGGCATCAGACGAGTGTATTGTTGTCACAACACCTGAACCTACATCCATCACAGATGCATATGGCATGATCAAACATATTGTGAACAACAATCCTGATTTGCCAATCTCGGTTATTATGAATCGTGCAAAATCAGATAAATATGGTCAGCAAGCCCTTGAAAGATTTCGCCGGATAATTGTGCAATTTCTGGCTATCGACATACGGAAGCTGGGAACATTGCCCGATGATAAAACCGTTTCTGCTGCTGTTCTGCGGCAAATACCTTATCTTTTTTTAGATGAAAAAGCTGCCATATCAAAGGCGCTGAGAAAGCTTGCTGCCAATTATTTAACAGACCAATCATTGACCAAAGGAAACAGCTCATCATTTACCTTTGTACAAAAACTAAAAAAGTTCATGCTGGAGAGGTAGACCTATGAAACGCACACCTGACACGATTGTTGGAATCGGAGCTTCAACCGGCGGACCAAAAGCATTAAAGCAAGTTCTGGCCGATTTGCCGGATGATTTTTCGGCCGCGATTCTGATTGTACAGCATATGCCGGCAGGATTTACCCGGTCGCTTGCCAAACGATTGGATCAGGCAGTAAACATACGCGTCAAAGAAGCAACTCACGGGGAAATAATCGAACATCATACAGCTTACCTGGCACCTGGTGACTATCATATGAAAGTGGAGAATCCCGGTGGAAACTATACGATTCAACTGACGAAGGAGAAACAAATACATGGACAAAGGCCTTCTGTTGATGTTCTTTTTGAATCAATGGCATATTTGCAGGATGTTCATAAAATTGTCGTCGTATTAACCGGAATGGGAGCAGACGGGGCCGAGGGACTCAAATTTTTAAAGACGTATCATAAAGATGCTGCAGTCATAGCAGAATCAGAGCAAACCTCAGTCGTTTACGGAATGCCCAAAGCAGCAGTGGAAACAAGTCTTGTGAATCAGAGCGCACCAGTACAAAAAATCGGGTCGATGATTAACACCCTTGTAACAATGAGGCATCGTTAATCATCAAAAGTCATGCTCTAATCGAATGTAATGCTCAATAGGGGGAGTCAAGATGAATGAAGAAACAGCTGTTAACCGTAAAGTGATCGTGTTTCAACTGGATAATGAAGAATATGCTGTATCGGTTCATCAGGTCAAATCAATTGAACGAATACAGACCATCACGAGAGTACCGCAAACATCTGATTGTGTTAAAGGCGTTATCAATTTGCATGGTATTGTGACGCCGGTTATTGATTTAAGAGCGCGTTTTGGCATGGAAAAAATTGATTTCAAAGATTCCAGCCGGATTATTATTGTATTTGTGGATGATATGGAAGTTGGTCTGATTGCAGATGCAGCAAATGATGTTATGGATATTCCGGAAAGTGCCATTGAACCTGCACCGGAAGTAGTCGGTTCAGCCAGCATTGAGTATATTGAAGGTGTTGCTAAGATTGATGACCGGTTACTCATATTGCTTCACTTAAGAAGTGTTTTGTCGCCGGAGGAAGTAAATGAATTAAATGTGGCAAGGGGTTGAAGACATCATGGAACCAAACCGTTTGTCTGCATTTCAATTGGATGTATTACGTGAGGCGGGGAATATTGGTGCAGGTCATGCAACAACGTCGATGTCAAAACTCATGAACAACAAGGTTGATATGCAAGTACCATCAGTCCATATTATGCCATTTGATGAAGTTTTGGAATGGATAGGTGCATCAGACACCCCTGTTGCAGGCATTATGATTCGTATATATGGGGATGCCCCTGGAACTGTTTATTTTATACTGCATGTTGAAGAGGCTGAATCCCTGGTCAAAAGTATGACACAACACTCAGACATACAATTGGTTCACGGCGAGACAAATCACTTTGCAGAATCTGCTATAAAAGAAACCGGTAATATTCTGACTGGTTCTTATTTATCAGCGCTTTCTGATTTTACCGGACTTCATATGCAGCCATCTGTTCCATTCTTACACATCGATATGGCCGGTGCCATTGTATCACATGCACTTATTGAAGTTTCACAAGTTACTGATCATGCCCTGATTATCGAAACTGAAATCAGCTATGGCGGCAAGAGTCATCGCATTCATGGCAATTTTTTATTCTTGCCTGATCCCGGATCGTTTTTGAAACTGTTTCAATCATTAGGAATTGAAGAAAATGAATAACAGAAACGCAATGATAAAGGTCGGAATAGCCGACCAAAAAATGGCAAAAGCACCAGACAAGATAAAGACGACCGGTCTCGGATCCTGTGTCGGATTAGTCTTATACGACTTGAATAGACAGGTGGCAGGTTTGGCACATATCATGCTTCCGGATTCAAGCTTGGCTAAGCAGGCAAACTTGAATCCATATAAATATGCTGATACGGCAATTGATCGATTGATTGAAAAGTTGTGTTCAGCCGGTGCGGCAAAATATGCTTTAAAGGCAAAAATGGCCGGCGGTGCACAAATGTTTGAATTTGCTTCTAATAATGATTTAATACGGATTGGATCAAGAAACGTTCAGGCTGTACAGGAAAAGCTTAATGAACATCATATCGTGCTAAAAGCGAAGGATGTTGGCGGTAACAGTGGCAGAACAATCGAATTTGATCCCGCTTCAGGCACCTTGAAAATCCGGACAATCTATCAAGGTGAATCAATCATATAATGAAACGATTAAATGGACTGGCCGAACCATCCGTTTAAGTACAGATAAAGAATGAGGGAGGAGCTGAAAGTATGGCAACAAACGAATCTCCTCTAGTGCAGTCATTGTGGGAACAATGGCTGGAACATCATGATCAGTCCGCTGTAAATAAATTGATGGAACATTACATGTATCTTGTGAGTTTTCATGTCGAAAGAATTTCCAGCCATCTGCCGCTTAGTGTGGATAAAGAAGATCTAAAGAGTTTTGGCATGATGGGGTTATTTGATGCATTAACCAAATTTCAGCAAAATCGTGATTTGAAATTTGATACATATGCATCTTTTCGTATACGTGGTACCATTATCGACGGATTGCGAAAAGAAGACTGGCTGCCAAGATCGATCAGGGAAAAAACAAAGAAAGTGGAACAAGTCTCACAGCAGCTGGAACAAATTTATCAGCGGGAGCCGACATCTGAAGAGATTGGCGAAAGACTGCAGATGTCAGCGAAGGAAGTCGAGGAACATACAAGAGATTCACTTGTTGCGAACATATTATCAATTGAGGAAAAACCGGGTAAAGAAAGTGACCATAAAGAAGGAATAGGTTATACAATACCGGATGATTCATCTGTCCAGCCGATTGACCACATATTGCAATCGGAATTAAAAGATGAACTGGTGGAAAGTATAAAATCGCTTAATGAAAATGAACAAATGGTCATCAGTTTGTTTTATCATCAGGAGCTGACGTTGACAGAAATCGGACAGGTTCTTGAATTGACAACATCAAGAATATCCCAGATACACCGAAAAGCATTATTTAAACTGCGAAAATCGCTGCAAAAAATACAGGCTCAGTCTTAATGTGCGTGTTTGAACAACCGATAAAAATTAAATGATAAAGAGGAATTTCCGCAGTTCATCCCGAATGTATAAGTAAGGAATCTGGAACATTTACTTTTCAGGGAGTTGATTCGGTTGGGCTGGAAATCAATCGAAATGCAAGTGGCGCTTCCAAGAACACAGGATGCCGGGCAACTGCAGGAGCAAATGATGAAGCAGAATCAGCATTTTCAAGCGTCACTCGCACAAAGTCAATTGAAAGAAAATATAAAAAAGCGAAACAGCGTACAGCTTTTTGAGGATATTCATGATATTAAAAGGAACGACGAAGGTCGACATCAGCAAGGATATCACACGAGCGGGCAGCACCAGGATCCGGATGAATCATCCATAAAACACCCATACCTTGGCAGGCAAATTGATTTCAGCGGATAGAGGGATGATATGACTTCGATGTTATTGATTTTAAGTTTATTGCTGAACATCATTGCATTCATTGTAATTTTTCAATTGTTTAAGCAAGTACAGTCGTTACGGAAAAGTGAGTCCGGAGAGATGGAAGAGTTGCTGAAAACGTATCTGGACGATATCAAAGCGGAAAACCGGTTTCTTGAGAAAGCTTTAACAGATAAAAGCACGGTGTATGAAAATTATTCAGCGCAAGAAGCACAAATACAGCCGGAAGCGAATATAAAACATGAAGAAAACAGTTACACGCCGCAAACCGATCATGTGACAGATGTGTCTGATTTATCCCTTGAGGCCCAAATATTGCAGCTTCATGATAAAGGCATGACAGTTGAGGATATTGCACGCAAATTAAACTGCGGTAAAACAGAAGCGGAACTGATTATAAAAATAAATAAGAAAGCACATATTAATCCTTGATTGGTCATGATTGTTATGATATATTTATTTTTGGTGTAAAACTTTGTTCACACGCAATGTGAACATAAATACACACGCTCGGGTGATTTGCATATTGGGTGCCATTTCAAAGATGGTCTTTATGCAAAGATGATCTGAAGCGGAGGAAAAAACCATTAGGAGGAATTTTTAATGTCAGTTATTTCAATGAAACAATTACTCGAAGCTGGTGTGCATTTTGGGCATCAAACTCGCCGTTGGAATCCGAAGATGAAGAAATACATCTTCACGGAACGTAACGGCATCTATATCATCGACTTGCAAAAAACAGTTAAAAAAGTTGATGAAGCGTACAACTATGTGAAAGATATTGCGGCAAATGGGGGTTCAATCCTGTTTGTCGGAACAAAAAAACAAGCACAGGATTCTGTTCGTGACGAGGCAACCCGTTCCGGTATGTTTTATGTGAACCAGCGCTGGTTAGGCGGAACATTGACAAATTTCCAGACAATCCGTAAACGTATCAACCGCCTTAAAGATATTGAGCGTATGGAAGAGGACGGTACTTTCGATGTGCTGCCAAAGAAAGAAGTTGTTGGTCTGTTAAAAGAAAAGGACCGCCTTGTTAAGTTTCTCGGCGGTATCAAAGAAATGAATAAATTGCCTGATGCTTTGTTTGTAATTGATCCACGTAAAGAGCGTATTGCAATTGCAGAAGCACATAAATTGAACATCCCGATTATTGCAATGGTTGATACAAATTGCGATCCGGATGAAATTGATTTTGTCATTCCGGCGAATGATGACGCCATTCGTGCTGTAAAACTGATGACATCCAAAATGGCTGATGCCATTCTGGAAGTCAAACAAGGTGAAGAGACAGAAGAAGTGCCGGAAGAAGAACAGCCGGAAAAAGAGGCAGTTGCCGCAGAAACTGAAACAAATAATGAGTAGTATTTAAAAAGGACAGGTGATAAGGGGATAGAGCCTTTTATCACCTTTTTTCAAGGAGATAATAGGTTAAATTACTTAAGGAGGATTTATAATGGCGATTACGGCAAAATTAGTTAAAGAACTTCGTGAGAAAACCGGAGCCGGTATGATGGATTGTAAAAAAGCGCTTCAGGAGACTGATGGCGATATCGATAAAGCAATCGAATTCCTGCGTGAAAAAGGGATGGCGAAAGCTGCCAAAAAAGCCGATCGTATTGCGGCTGAAGGATTAGCCCATATTGAATTTGACGGAAATACGGCAGCACTCCTGGAAGTCAATTGTGAAACGGACTTTGTTACGAAAAATGACCAGTTCAAACAATTACTGTCGGAACTTGGTACACATATTGTCAAACAGAAGCCTGAAACGGTTGAAGAAGCCCTCAAGCAACAATTACATGGTGATGGCGACACGGTTGAACAGTACATTAATGCGGCAGTTGGCAAAATCGGTGAAAAAATTTCACTGCGCCGTTTCACATTACTGAACAAGACAGATAATGATGCATTTGGTGCCTATCTTCATATGGGTGGAACGATTGGTGTGCTGACATTGCTTGAAGGTACAACAGATGAAAACCTTGCAAAAGATATTGCTATGCATGCTGCTGCGGTCAGCCCCCGTTATGTTTCGAAAGACGACGTTCCGGAAGATGAAGTGAACAAAGAGCGTGAGGTGCTGAAAACACAAGCAATGAATGAAGGAAAGCCGGAACATATCGTTGAGAAAATGGTTGAAGGACGCCTGGGTAAATTCTTTGAAGAAATTTGCCTGCTCGAACAGGATTTTGTCAAAGACCCGGATCAAAAAGTGAAGAAATATGTTGCAGATAATAACGCGTCCGTCAGCACATTTGTCCGTTACGAAGTTGGTGAAGGCTTGGAGAAACGTGAAGAAAACTTTGCGGAAGAAGTTATGAATCAGA
>NZ_DATGTI010000009.1:0-14656 GCF_035301925.1 Lentibacillus sp.
TACAATAGATCAAACACAAAACGTGCATCGATATACTTAATCAATGCACGTTTTATATTGCGTCGGTCACTCAGATTCATGACTGCACAACAGTGAATCTTCATGCGGGTGCTCTTCACTTTCCATCTGAATGGTCACATGGCCGATACCTTTATGTTCCAATTCGTGCTCAATCGTCCGCAGCAGTTCTTGGCTTTTGTGTACTGATAAGTTCCCGTCAACCACCGCATGACAGGACAGCGCATTTTGCCCGCTCGTAATACTCCATACATGCAGATCGTGTATATTGATTATTTCCGGGAGATTTTCGATCGTATGGATAATCTCATCCATATCGACATTTTTAGGGGTGCCTTCCATCAGCACGTGAACGGCATCTTTGGTGACGCGCCAGCCACTCGCCAGTACAAGGACTGCAACAATGACACTTGCCACTGGATCGGCCCAGCCCCAATTGAAGAACATGATGAGTAAAGCTGCTGTAATGGCACCGATAGAACCGAGCAAATCACCTAACACATGCAAAAAAGCTGCTCTCAGATTCAAATTCTCCTCTGTATCCCCGCGCATTAAAATCCATGCAACGATGATGTTCACAATTAAACCGATGACTGCTATCGTCAACATGCCGGTTGAAGCAACTTCAGGCGGATCCGTAAAACGATGATAAGCTTCATAAAAAATGTATAATGAGATCAAGATGAGCGTAACCCCGTTAAATACAGCCGCTAATATCTCAAATCGTTTATACCCATACGTATTTCGATAATTTGCCACTTTTTCACTAAATGTGAAAGCTAAAAAACCTACACCAAGTGATATGGAGTCACTTAACATATGGCCTGCATCTGACAATAAAGCCAGGCTATTGGTTAAGAAGCCGCCGATTGCCTCAATAACCATGTATATTGTAATGATGATAAAACTAACCATTAACGCTTTTTTGTTGGCACCATGTGTGTGATCATGACTGTGATCGTGTCCCAAGTGAATACCTCCCATCGAATTGGACCAGGAATCGCACGACAGAACCCTGATTTCGTGCGTAGTCCTGTTTTGCGCGGCGGATGTCACGAAATCGCGCGAGACTCTTTAGATTTCGCGCGAGGATGTCATGAAATCGCGCGACGGTACGCCAATTTCGCGCGGAACAGACCTAAATTCGCGCGAGAGCATCCTGATTTCGCGCGATCCCAACACCCGTACATACCCCTGCTAATAATATTGCTAACAGTGATAGGCATGGTTAATTGTTTGTTTCAGTAAGTTCATAACATGCTCATCATCATGCGAGTAATATAATGTCGTACCATCCCTGCGATTTTTTACTAACCGTAAGTTTTTCAGGAACCGTAACTGATGTGATACGGTTGATTGCCTGAGATGCAAACTTTCGGCAATCTGATTGACCGAATATTCATTTTGAAAAAGCAAATGAAGAATTCGGATTCTGGTCGGATCGCCTAACGCCTTGAATGTTTGTGATACGACAAACAGCGTTTCTTCGTCCAGATCTTCGTTTTCACCGGTTCCCGAATTATCAGTGTATTCATCCATTACAATTCCCTCACTTTTAATCTTAAATTCCTGTGTTTTGTAAACTTGTCAACAAACATCCAATATGTGCTTATATTAGCATATGTTCATATTTTAAAAAGGATTATCCGAATTGTCAACTCTTCCTATTCAGGCAGGATCTATAGCGATTTTTCCCCATAATGATTCAATTCAATGAGAAACTTCATTCAGTTGGGATCGTACTGACCGTTAAGACAGGGTCAATTTTACAACAAAACCCTGCACCATCTAACCGATGCAGGGTTCATCATGATTTCATATGTCACAAAACAAACCCGCCATACACCAGCGTCCCTAAAATGACAAATGCGGGATGGATTTTGAAACGTTCCAGCAATACATAACTGGCAACAATCAGGAAAGCCGTCTGCCAGATGCCGATCCCTTCATATGAATCAGCGAAAAACCGCCATGCCATCAGCCCGAGCAAAATAGCAATAACAGGCCGAACATATAATGTCAGGCGTTTGACCTTTGGGGAATCTTTATACTTATATAGAATACCCAATAATAAGATCATTAGAATCAGCGATGGTGCCACCGTGGCGAAAACAGCCACAACTGCACCCGGAATCCCGGCCACTTCATAACCGATATAGCCAGCCAGCTTGGTGGCAATCGGGCCGGGAAGCGAATTTGCCAGTGCCAGCACTTCACTGAATTCCTGTACGGACATCCATTCAAAACGCTGCACCACTTCATTTTCCACCAGTGGAATCGATGCAGGACCTCCGCCATAGCCAAGGATACCCGGAATAAAAAATGCAATGAACATATTCCAATAAAGCATCAAGGTGCATCACCCTCTTTCGCACGATCTCCTTGATCGCGTTTAACCAATGCCAGAACAATGAGACTGACAATAATAATACCTGGGTGTACACCGATTAATTCCAACAGAATCAAAATAATGGAACTCATAATGATCGTTTGCAGCCAGCCCATGCCCTTGCCGGCTTTTTCGAAAAATTGCCATGTCAGAACGGCTAGCATAACACCGACCACCGGAATGACAGCCGCCGTCATTCCGTTCACCCAGTCAAATTCTCTGACGGACGACAGCGACATTAACAGCACAATCATTAAAAAAATTGTCGGGAATATAACCGCCAGAACCGCATTAATCATTCCCGATAAACCGGACACACGATGACCAACATAGCCGGCCAGTTTAGTGGCAATCGGTCCTGGAAGCGTATTGCCCAGTGCCAGAATATCGCCGAATTCCTCATCATTAACCCAGTTGTACTTATCAACCACTTCCTTATGAATCAGCGGAATCGAACCCGGCCCTCCCCCATATCCGAGGATGCCGACCCGGAAAAAAGCGAGGAAAAGATGCAATTGTTGTTTTCCGTTATTCTGTTCTTCTTTTGCTGCATTTTTGTTATTCACCAACAAGCAACCCCGCCGTCTGTACGTGTTTCTGTGCCACCGACAAGAACACCGGTATCAGGATTACGCCAAATGATCTGCCCTCTGCCAAAACCGTTTGGTTCCAGCTGAATTGTCACATCATGCTCTTTCTGAGCCAAACCCTGAGCAAGATGATGAGGGAAACGGTTCTCCACTTCGATCTCTTTGTCCCTGAACCACTGCCATCTTGGTGCATCCAATGCGGCTTGTGGCGTCAAACCGAAATCAATCGTGTTCATGACAACCTGCACATGCCCCTGCGGCTGCATAAAGCCGCCCATCACACCAAACGGTCCAACCGGCTGATCTCCCTGGGTCATGAAGCCTGGAATGATCGTATGAAAACTCCGCTTACCGCCAGCGAGCGCATTAACATGATTTGGATCCAGCGAGAAATTATGTCCACGATTCTGCAGAGCAATGCCGGTACCCGGGACGACCAGACCTGAGCCAAATCCCATGTAATTACTCTGGATAAACGAAATCATATTTCCTTCATTGTCGGCTGCAGCAAGATAGACCGTGCCGCCCTGAGATGGTTCACCCGCTTCAGGCAGCCCTGCCGTTTCACCGATCAGCGCTTTTCTGCTCTTGGCATACATCTCACTCAGCAATTCGTCTGTTGAATATCTCATATGCGTTTCATCTGTAATGTGTTTCCTGCCGTCTGCAAACGCAAGTTTAATCGCTTCAATTTGTTTATGGTATGTATCGATGTTTTCTTTTTCTGTAAAATTGAACTCTTTTAAAATATTAAGCGCCTGTAATGCAACCAAACCCTGGCCGTTCGGAGGAATCTCCCAAATATCATAGCCTCTGTAGTTTACCCCGATTGGCTCCACCCATTCAGACTGATGAGCTGCTAAATCTTCGGCTTGCAGGAACCCGTCATTTTGTTGGGAAAATGAGGCGATTGTTTCCGCGAGATCCCCCCGATAAAATGAGTCGGCATGGGAACCGGCGATTTTTTCCAGTGTCCGCGCATGATCTTCCGAAGACCAGATATCACCAGGGTTTGGCGTGTGTCCATTCGGCGCAAATGTCCGGCACCATTCAGAAAACATATCAGCTGTGAACGTTTCTTTGAAAGTATTCAAGCCTTTTTTCCAATACCTGCTTAGCGTTGGGGAAACCGGAAAACCTTCACGGGCATAATCGATTGCCGGCTGTAAAACTTCACGGAAAGGCAGTTTGCCAAATTCTTTGGAAAGATCAGCCCAGGCAGCCGGCACACCGGGAACGGTTACCGGAATCCAGCCATACTTCGGCAGTTCATCGTATCCTTTATCTTTGACAGCCTTGATTGAAATGGATTCAGGTGCACGCCCGCTTCCGTTCAATCCGTGCAATTTACCTTTCGTCCAGACAAGCGCAAATGCATCGCCGCCAATTCCATTCGAGGTCGGTTCCACGACGGTCAGACAGGCCGCCGTTGCAACAGCGGCATCAATGGCATTTCCGCCTTTCCGCAGGATATCCAGACCAGCCTGTGACGCAAGCGGCTGCGATGTCGCGACCATTCCATTCTTCGCAAAGGTTGATAGTCTTGGCGACGAATACGGATAATTGAGGTGATCAAGAATCTTCATTCGCACGTTCCTCCACCTTTAATTTTTGATGAAATCTTCTAAATTAAATATCATTTTACGTCACAATTAGTTAATTTGTCAATCCAATTTTTTAACAATAATAATGATATATGAACTAATTGGTTACATTTATAAAGTTATAATATTATTCTGGTTACATTAAATCAATCCATGTTATGATATTGATAATAAGCTGTATTCTGGAGGTATCCCATGAAGGTCGATGAAATCGATAAAAAATTACTGGAAGAATTAGTTGAAGATGGACGAGCTTCATATGTTGAGTTATCGGAAAAAGTCGGTATTTCAAGGGTGGCTGTAAAAGACCGGATTAATAATCTGAAGAAAAAAGGCATTATTGAAAAGTTTACGGTTGTCATTAACTCGGAGAAATTCGGAAATACCGTGTCTGCTTTTTTTGAGGTGGATGTGGAGCCAGCACGCTTTCAAGAGGTGGCCCAAAACCTTGCCGATCATCCAAATGTCGCGAGCATCTATCAGATGACAGGGCCGAGCACGTTACATATGCACGTGCTGGTCGAGGATTTTGTAATGCTGGAAAATTTTATCAACAGTGAACTGTATTCTGTACAAGGGATTACGAGGGTTGAGAGCAGTGTCATTCTAAAACGGTTCAAAAGCCGGACGGGCTATAAGCTATAACGCTGAGTGGCACACCCCATGAACTTAATCCAATGGGGAACCTGCTGATCTTAAGTCTTTCCGCTTACTTCCAGCCCGGTTCAGCGTGACTGGATAACTCGATTAGAAACGGGTAAATACTAGCCGCTGATAGAAAACCGCCTATTAATATGGCAAAACTGCCCACTGGCGGCACATCGAGCATTAAGGCAAGAAAAAGCGCCACTGGGATAACGACAACATTGAGAATCTGGCTCCGTTTACGTGAATTTGTTGTCAGGTGCTGCTTTTGTCCGCAAAACGGGCACGTCAGCCTCACGTCCAATGTAAACATCACTTTAACCGACTGTTTCCAATTCCATTGTTCATGGCAGTTTTGACATGTTGGCATGCCATCATCCCCTTAAGAGTCAAATCACTTCTTTACGTTCAACACTACCATAGTGTCATCATTTTGAACATGTCATTTGCCGGAATGCTACACTATATCAGCAACCAACCCATCACAGCGAAAGCCTGCCTGCTGCATCTGTTCTGACAGTTATGGTGGTGATCTAGTAAGCTTGAGCAGCTCACTCATGAGTTCGAGCTTCTCTCGCACGAGTTAATGCTGCTCTCGCTGACCACTTTAATGATTACCGACATCACCTACTTTGCTGTATACTTTTTAAGAGCCGGTAAAATCTCCGTGCCGATCAACTCAATATTTTTCTTCAGCTTGTCAAATGGCACACCGCCGAAATCCATTTGGGCGATGTAGCGCTGATGTCCATATTGCTCATGCTGATAGAGGATTTTTTCAATGATTTGCTGCGGACTGCCGACATTGATGACGCTGCGTGTGTCCTGCGCCTGAGCAAACCCTTGCTTGGGAAACCCTTGACCATTCGTCTTCTTCATGCCTTCATTAATATGCGGATAATACTCTTTCAAAGCGTCCTGGGTGGTTTCAGCAGCATAGAAAAATCCGGCAGTTGAAACAGGCAGTTCTGCCGGGTCGTAGCCGCATTGCTCCAAGGCTTCACGATAAGCATCAACCGTTCGCTTGAATGCGGACACCGGCCCGCCCAAATGCGCCATATACATCGGCACACCCGCATATCCTGCTTTTATCGCACTCGCTGGTGTTCCGCCGACAGCTCGCCAAATCGGCAATGATCCATTCAATGGACGCGGCAAGATCCTGGCATCCCTGAGCGGCGCGCGGAATTGACCGCTCCAATTGACAACCTCTTCTTCATTAATCTTATTCAACAGATTGAATTTTTCTTCGTAAAGTTCTTCATAATCACGCAGATCATAACCTAATAAATCATAAACACCCACCCTGGACGCACGGCCGGCAACAATCTCAGCCCGGCCGCCTGATATCAGGTCAATCGTCGCAAAATCTTCAAAAACCCGAACAGGATCAAGCGTGCTGATAATCGTTGAAGAACTGGAAATCTTAATGGTATCAGTCGCTTGTGCAATCGCTGACAGCACGACCGAATGTGCCTGGGTGGCAAAATAATCCTGATGACTTTCCCCGACACTGAAGAAATCAATGCCTGCCTGCTCAGCCAGCTTAGCCAGTTCAATGATCTCATTGATGCGGTGTTGTGCCGATATCCGCTCCCCCGTTCCAGGATCCGGCAAATGATCACCTAATGTATATAGCCCAAACTCAAGTCCCTTGCTTGAATCAATGCGATATTTTTCCATATGTAAACACAACCTTCCTAATGAGACAAAAGTGTTTGATACCCTGTCCCATATTTTATCATTACCGACAATAAACGTAACGTAATCCGTTCAAAATCGAATTTCGAATGCATTATTTAAGACTGCCTGCTTTATTGTGGATTTGTATTGAACAAAAATATAGAATAGATGGGGAATTACATATAGTCAGGAGTTCTATTATGAGCCTTGCAGAACAAAAACTTTTAACCCAAAGCGTGAGAAAAAGCTTTTTCCAATATCTTCTCCCCACCCTTATCGGTATGATGCTGATGTCAGCGAATATTGTGATTGACGGTATCTTTGTCGGTAACGGTATCGGATCGGTGGCGCTGGCAAGTGTTAACATCGCTGTTCCAGTTTGGTCGATTATTATCTCCATTTCGCTCCTGATCGGGATTGGCGGTGGAACACTTTATTCGATTGCTACTGGTGCGGGGGATATTGACCGAGCCCAGCAAATTTTCACGATTTCAATGGTACTGACAACAATCGTTATGGCAATCCTTGGGTTTATTGGATATATAGCAGCTGATCCCCTGGCACGATTATTTGGAGCAAACGCTGATACAATAAACTATGCCGTAGACTATTTGCGGATCATTTTTATGTGGGCTCCCATTGTGGCTTGGGAGACTTCACTTAGCATGTTTGTCCGCAATGACGGCGGTCCGCAGCTGGCGATGACAGGTCTTATCGTATCCGCCTTACTCAATATCATCTTGAACTACTGGATGATTTTTATATTGGAAATGGAGGTGACAGGGGCTGCACTCGCGTCAGTTATCGCAACGGCAGCCGGTTTGCTGATTTATATTATCCATTTTTTCAAAAAGGATGCCGGCTTAAAGTTTGTCCGGCCAAAATGGAAAAAAGACGACATTCTTATGGTCGGCAAATTAGGTTTCCCTAACTTCCTTTCTGAAGCTGGAACGGGACTTTTTGTGATCGGATACAATATCGCCCTGTCGTACTATGCAGGGACAACCGGACTGGCCGCTTTTTCGGTCATCAATTATTTGCATACCTTTGTATTCCTGGCTTTTATTGGGATTGGAACGTCCATCCAGCCGATGATCAGCTTTTATTATGGCGCCAATAAATACGAAAGAATCAAAGATACGGTGAAAATTGCTGAAATCACCGGACTTGCTCTCGGCATCAGTTTTCTTGCAATCGGCTGGTTGGGCGCCGGAGGGCTTGTTTCGATTTTCGGAGTGGAAACAGAAACCAAACGCCAACTTGCCATGAAAGGGATAACACTATTCTTTACAGGATATCTGTTCATGGGAATTAATTTTATTTACATGACCTATTATCAATCAATCGCTTATATTGCACCATCAATCGGCATCACACTATTTCGCGGTTTCATTTTATTAGTTGCCGCGCTGATTATTCTGCCGTTCCTGTTCGGTACAACAGGTATCTGGCTTGCATTACCAGCCGCAGAAGGTCTGACGGCCATTTTCCTGGTTCTTTTTGCAAGACAAGGTGTGATGAAACGTCGGTGGCAAGAGCAAGGGTATTGATGGAAAACAGCACGTGTAATGTATTGAAATGTCTTAAAATCAATTGAGGGAAATGATGTGTTTTCTGAGAAGACGTTGATTGTAATAGATGGATGAGGTGCGAAACAAATGTCAGAGGGGGTACTTTTAATCCCGTTTTCATGCTGCCCATATTTTTTACCGCAATGTTCACACCTGAAGCAGTGTCTAAATGAATCCTCAGCCTCTAATTTTCTACGCGCTTTCCTTTCCCTATAATATTTGCTGCATTTTCCCATGAAAGTCCCCCCCTTTTCCAGTCATATTGTATCTTACTTATATAGCAGAGAAATTGTATGTGCTGATGACTGAGAATCTATAAACTGGGAAATCAGTGTATCCAAATATAAACAGGAGATTGACACGAATCGAGGGATACCCCGCCAGTATCCCTCGATTATTTCATAATACATCATGATTGTTTTGCTGTGCTTCCTGTATTTGTTGCCGCGTGTCATGCAGCTGTTCATAAGCCTGCTGAAACTGCGGATTTTCCGTTGCTTCGTTACCGGCCTGCTGAGCTTGTTGTAATTGCTGCTCGGCTTGCTTTAGTTGCTGTTCTGCTTGGTCAAGCAGCCGTTCATCTGAACCTTGTGCCTGCCGCGCAGATTCCTGAGCCTCATGTATCTGTCGGCTTGCCTGCTGTAATTGTTGATGCAGATTCTGTTGTGCCATATCATTGCCTCCGTTATGTTAAGATGTAAAGAATCCATATATAGCGTTCCCCTGATTTTACGGGTTATGTAACAAGCAAAGCATGCAAATTCTCCTTACAGTAAACATAAATAGTTACCCTGACTGATTAAGGATTTACAGCTGTTAAGACAACTTCCTCGGGTTCACCCAGGACTTGTTCCCCTTATTGATGATACAAAGCTTGGGTCCCGATAGTTTCTCCGGTTGCCTCACCAACATCCGTATTTATAAACAATATGAAACCAATCACAATCCCAATAGCGAAAATAGCTCCGAATAATCCAAAATACGTTGACTTTTTCAAAGAATCACCTCTTACTATTATGTGCTTGACCTAGCGTTGACAACTTTTTGATCATTTAAACTTTAAAATACCACCTGTAAAAATAAAGGATACAAATCAATTATTTGCGATTTGTATCCCGCTTTATCGTTCGCTTATTTTATTAATCAATTGCAAGAGCCAGCGAATAAAAAGCAATAGCAAAAACTGGCTTGCCAGCGTATGAAACCAGCTCCAATTGATGTAATGGATAAGATTGGTGTTTTGCTCCAATAGTAATTCAGACACAGTCAGCACACTGCTATACACCAGTGCCTGCCAGATCCAGTCAAATACAGTTTTATGATAAGTTGTTTTATAGAAGTAAATACACATCAGCGGCAGCAACAAATATTCATAAAGAATGCTTGACTGAAACTGGGGAAATAATTTAACAGGATAGGAAAGCAGTCCAGCTTTCACGACGATATCACCTAAAAATGTTGTAAAATATGCTGCGGTTAACAGGCATAAAAGCCAATCTTTAACTGGCGGCTTTCTTATTGTGTTAAATATAAGTATTATCCCTAAAAAGAAAAAAAGCCACAGTACAATTACTTCCATGTTAACAGCTCCCATGATAACTTATTGGATCCAGGGCACCTTAAATAAATAAAGTAAAAAAGCGATAACAACAACTGACAGTCCATATACGATATATGGACGGTTTTCATGCAGTTTTAACATTGGAAACATAACAAGTAAAAATAGGATTGACCACCCAAATGACCAGCCGTTGTGATATTCGATTAAACCAAGGTGGTGGCCGACCCATTCACATACGAGGTATATTAAAACCCATTTTGCTATGTGAATTATTTTATGAATAAATGCATCAGGGAAATTTGACAGATAAATAATGACCGTACATGGAAGAACGATAAACGTGTGCAGGAGGTCAAGGACATGTTCTGGTATGCCTATATTGGATTGAAACATCCACAGAGGATAATCTTGTGTAAAAAAGAAATATAATAAATTCATGGATGCTATGTAGACCATCGTCGCATGAAACTTCTCGAAACGGGTCCAATCGGCTCGCCGCCATGCAAGTAAAATAATTAGAATGATAATCAAGATGTGCATGTGCATTCACCTAACATATAAAATAACTTCATGAATCAATTCTGCCACAACCCTGTTGCATCGGGTTCATGGCAGCTTTTTTCACGGTCTGTAGCCATTGGGGAATCTTCAAGCCAGCCATTTCCAATCATCAGCTTCTGCCTTTGAGTGCAGTACAACCCCCGATGTATTCAAATGACGTTTGAAATGCCGTGGTTCTTCGTCTTCAACCGCCTCCAGTAAAGGTTCAAAGACACAGGAGAACAACGAATCGCCCATATAGTTGCTTCACAAATTCGATAGCTCTGAAATATTCAATGTTAAGTGCTGCTGGCTCTCGTATATTTGCAAGTCCAGTTTTCTGTCTTTTTCTGATCGCTGATTTTTTGAATCGTCCATTGTGCTGACTCCTTTCAAAACAACTGTCGCACAAGTTAGTGCTGTTATCGTTCTAGTTGAGGCAGCTTGAGCTGCTCTCGCACGTTTTGATCCCGTTGTCGCACGATTTGACCTGGCCGTCGCACGGTTCTGATATGCGCGTGCACGTTTCGGGGTTGGTTTCGCACGCTTAAGTTACTGTGCCGCACGATTTGAAGCAATTCTCGCACGTTTTGAAGCGGCTGTCACACAAGTTGGTGCTGTTCCCGCACAAGTTCGACTCCCTCTCGCACGAGCTGCCGTTGCTCTTACATATTCGTCCAATCACGCATTATTATTTATAGCCTCTCATCTCCCGCATATATTATGCATGTGTATCATTCTCATTTTACCATCAAAAAAACCGGCTTCCACTGATGGAAACCGGTCATCCAATATTATGCAGCTTTACTATACGACCACATCGTATCCTTGTTCTTCCACTGCCTCGCGCATTGATTCAATGTTCGCGATTGCTTCATCGTAAATGACATTTACTTTGCCAGTGTCGAGGGTTACTTCAACGCCTTGTACACCTTCTATTTCTTCAAGCGCCCCTTTAACGGAACTCTCACAATGAGCACATGTCATTCCTCTAACGTCCAATGTTGTTTGCATAATGGATCTCTCCTTTATAAAATATTTTTAGATTTTTTTAACCTTCAGTGGAGGAAACCGCTCCACTGAAGGAAGTTTCCCTAAAAGTGTGTGAACAACTCCTTAAATCTTAACCCGCTTCAGGCGTAGTGAGTTAGTGACAACACTTACGGAACTCAATGCCATCGCTCCGCCGGCGATCCATGGTGCCAGCAGCCCGGCAGCTGCGATTGGAATACCGGCACTATTATAAGCAAACGCCCAGAACAAATTCTGCCGGATATTTTTGATGGTGGCCTTGCTGATGCCGATTGCTTTTGGTATCAGCAACAATTCACCGCCGAGGATTGTCACATCGGCTGCTTCAATGGCAACTTCTGTGCCCGTACCGATGGCAATCCCGATGTCTGCAACGGCGAGTGCCGGTGCATCATTAATGCCATCGCCAACCATGGCAATCTTCTTGCCTTGAAGCTGGATCTCTTTTACTTTATCCGCTTTTTCCTCTGGTAAAACTTGTGCGATGACCTGATCAATGCCAACTTGTTTTGCAATCGCTTGTGCGGTGCGTTCATTATCGCCTGTCAGCATGATGGTTTCCAGTCCCTGGTCATGCAGCTGACGAATTGCTTCAACTGCCGTTTCTTTAATCGTATCTGCCACAGCGACAACGCCGCGGAACGCACCATTGACAGCAACCAGCATTGCAGTCTTGCCATCATCCTCATAACCAGCCATAGCATCGTCTGCCCCATCAATGGGAACATCATTTTCGTTCATCAGTTTTCGTGTGCCGACAAGGATTTGCTCCCCGGCGACAGTTGCTTTGATTCCCCGGCCGGGTATTGCTTCAAACGACTCAGTATCGATCACTGCGATATCCTGCTCGGTGGCATAGGCAACAATGGCTTCTGCCAGCGGATGTTCGGACCCTTTTTCCGCACTGGCCAGCAGCTTCAGTGTTTCGTTATTACCTGTGAAATCCGTAACTTCAGGTTTACCTTTAGTAATGGTACCTGTTTTATCCAAAATCACCGCATCCAACTGGTGGGTCCGCTCCAGGTGCTCGCCGCCTTTGAATAAAATACCTGTTTCTGCCGACTTCCCTGTTCCCACCATAATCGATGTCGGTGTTGCCAGCCCCAGTGCGCACGGACATGCGATCACAAGCACGGCGATTGATGCGACCAGCGCCGGTTCAAATGCGCCCGGCTGCACGAATACAATCCAGATGACAAATGTCAGCACGGCAATCCCAACCACTATCGGAACGAAATAGCCTGAGATAACGTCTGCCAGTCTCTGAATCGGTGCTTTAGACCCTTGTGCATCCTCCACCACTTTCACGATGGAAGCAAGTGCTGTATCTTTACCGACTTTCGTTGCTTCCATCTCGACTGTTCCGTTTTTATTGATGGTTGACCCGATGACATTTGATTGCACATCTTTTTCAACCGGAATCGATTCACCGGTGATCATCGACTCATCAACCGATGTTTTTCCTTTTACAACCAGTCCGTCGACAGGGAATTTCTCGCCGGGTTTAACCATCAGACGATCCCCGACGGCTACATCTTCCACAGGAATCATTATTTCATCACCATTGCTGACAACACGCGCCTGTTTCGCCTGCAGATCCAAAAGCTTTGACAAAGCGACGGTTGTTTTGCTTTTCGCATTCGCTTCCAGGTATTTACCGAATAAAATCAGCGTGATTAAAATCGCACTTGTTTCGAAATAGAGATGCGGCATATACCCCGGGTTGCCAATTGTTTTCACAGCTTCATAAAGACTGTAAAAATACGCGGCACTCGTACCTAAAGCAACGAGCACATCCATGTTGGCCGTGCCGTTTCGCAGATTTTTATAAGCACCTGCATAAAACTGCCGGCCGATGATGAATTGTACCGGCGTTGCCAGGGCAAATTGGAACCACGGATTCATCAGGATATCCGGTACGCTGGCGCCAAACAGATGAACAAGCATCGTCATCAGAAGCGGCGCCGACAGTACAGCAGAGATAATCAGTTTCATCTTCATGTTCTTGACCTGCTTTTCTTTCTGTGACTGTTTATTTTCCTGACCGGCTTTAACTTTGGCGTCATAGCCAAGCTTTTGAATCCGGCCGATAATATCCGCTTCTGCCATCAGGCCCGGATTGTATTCAACAGCAGCATTTTCAGTCGCCAGATTAACATTGGCATGCTTGATGCCGGTTTGTTTGTTCAAAACCTTTTCAATCCTGTTTGAGCACGCTGCACACGTCATCCCAAAAACGTCAAATTCCGCTTTCTCGGTTTGAACACCATAACCAAGCTTTTCAATTTTAGCCGATATATCATCAACGGACGCTGCAGAGGGATTATAGTCAACGGATGCTTTTTCCGTTGTTAAATTAACTTTTGCTTCGACACCGTCCATTTTATTCAGTACCTTTTCAATCCTGTTCGAGCAGGCAGCACAGGTCATTCCTGTTACACCAAGTGTCGTATGCTCTGATTCACTCATTTTCTATACCCCCCTACTTGGAAAATTGCTTCATGATCTCCATTAATTCTTCAATCGCTTCTTCTCCTTCACCGGATTGCACTGCATCACTGACACAATGCTTTGTATGCCGTTCCGTGATGGAGAAACCCACTTTTTTCAATGCGGCGTTGATTGCACTGATCTGAACTAATATATCGACACAGTAACGATCTTCTTCTACCATTTTCTCAATACCCCGTACCTGTCCTTCAATCCGCTTCAAGCGGTTTACAACGGCTTGCTTCTCAGCATCAGTCCGGGGCGTTACCGGATGGTCGCGCAAATGCTCACCCATATCCTCACTCCTTTCACCTTCTAATTATAGGGTACCCCCCTAATGTATTTTTGTCAACTATAAACCTCACAACCCATTTTTCAAAAACGCCAAATAGCAATCGAGTAGGAGACTAACCATTATTTGGTTAGTCGTCCTCTCACACCACCGTACGTACGGTTCCGTATACGGCGGTTCAATAGTTTAAGTACGCACGCTTGTATAAATGGTTCAGGTCTTTAAGACCCCACTTCACAAG
>NZ_DATGTI010000010.1:0-22967 GCF_035301925.1 Lentibacillus sp.
GCTAATACGGAAGGCTACACGGTTATCGGTGGCGGGGATTCCGCGGCAGCTGTTGAAAAATTCGGTTTTGCCGCTGATATGGATCATGTTTCAACAGGTGGCGGTGCATCCCTTGAATTTATGGAAGGAAGAGTTTTGCCAGGCGTTAAAGCACTTGACGACAAATAATTTTGGAGAGGTGATACTATGCGCAACAAAGTCATAGCCGGAAATTGGAAAATGAACAAAGTACTGGCTGAAGCCGAGCAATTCGCTGATGCTGTTACGGGAAAATTGCCGAAAGATGATAACGTCGAAGCGATTATTTGTGCACCATTTCCGTTTTTACCATCTCTTGTGGAGAAAGCAAAAGGGAGCCATTTAAAGGTTGGCGCCCAAAATATGCATTTTGAAGACAGCGGCGCTTTTACCGGTGAAGTAAGTCCCATGATGCTGAAGGATTTGGGTGTCACACATGTGGTTATCGGCCACTCGGAACGCCGTGAACATTTTGCTGAGACAGATGAGTCCGTCAATAAAAAAGTGCATGCAGCATTCAATCATGATTTGACACCGATTGTCTGTGTTGGCGAAACGCTTGAACAGCGTGAAGGAAATGAAACGATGAGCCACATTGAAAACCAGGTGCGGACAGGCCTGAAACGGTTGAGTGATGAACAAATCGGCTCTCTGATTATCGCCTATGAGCCAATTTGGGCAATTGGCACCGGCAAATCTGCATCAAGTGCGGATGCTGACCAGGTTTGCTCACTTATTCGGAACGTTGTCAAAGACATGACGTCGGAAAATGTGGCGGAACAGATCATCATTCAATATGGCGGCAGTGTTAAACCGGCCAATATCGATGAACTTCTGGAGCAGTCTGACATCGATGGTGCACTTGTCGGCGGTGCAAGCCTTGAACCGGAATCTTTCTTGCAGCTGGTGGAGGCAGGTACAAAATGACGGATCAAAAATTAGCTGCACTCATCATTCTGGATGGGTTTGCCCTTCGTGAAGAAGAAATGGGCAATGCGGTCAAGCAGGCGAACACACCAAATTTTGACCGCTATTGGAAAAAATATGCTCATAACCAGCTGCGTGCGTCCGGCGAAGCAGTTGGTCTGCCTGACGGTCAAATGGGCAATTCGGAAGTCGGTCATCTTAATATCGGCGCCGGTAGAATTGTCTATCAGAGCCTGACACGGGTGAACCTGTCCATACAGAAAGGCGAGTTTTTTGAGAATGAAGCTTTCCTGAAGTCTGTTCAGCATGCCAAAGAAAATGATAAAGCATTGCATATTTTCGGGTTGTTATCTGACGGTGGTGTTCACAGTCACATCAGTCATCTGTTTGCACTGCTGAAACTTGCAAAGGATCATCATCTGGAAAAAGTTTATGTCCACGCATTTTTGGATGGACGTGATGTCGGACCGCAAACAGCGAAAGAATATATTAAACAAACCGAAGACAAAATGAAGGCATATGGCGTCGGGCAGTTTGCAACAATCTCGGGCCGCTATTACTCAATGGATCGTGACAAACGCTGGGACCGGGTCAAAAAAGCATATGATGCCATGGTCTATGGTAAGGGACCGGCTTACCAGGACCCTTATGAAGTGATTGACAATTCCTATGAGAATGGCATTTATGATGAGTTCGTGATTCCATCCGTTTTGACCGATGAAAATGGGAATCCGGTCGGTCAAGTGGAAGATAATGACGCCATCATTTTTTACAATTTCCGTCCGGACCGTGCGATCCAAATTTCCCGGACGTTTGCCAATGATGATTTTCATGATTTTGATCGCGGGGAACATCCGCCTAAAAATCTTGACTTTGTCATGCTCACCGAATTCAGTGAAGCCATCGATGGCTATGTCGCCTACAAACCGGTCAATCTGGACAACACAGTCGGCGAAGTGTTG
This sequence comes from Lentibacillus sp., assembly GCF_035301925.1. Taxonomy (GTDB): domain Bacteria; phylum Bacillota; class Bacilli; order Bacillales; family Amphibacillaceae; genus Lentibacillus. The sequence continues at coordinate 1,908 of NZ_DATGTI010000010.1, forward strand.
TCACAGCATAATATGAAACAGCTGCGCATTGCTGAAACGGAAAAATATCCGCATGTGACATTTTTTATGAGCGGCGGTCGTGAGAATGAATTTCCGGGTGAAAAGCGCGTGCTGATTGATTCGCCAAAGGTAGCAACGTATGATATGAAACCGGAAATGAGCGTGTATGAAGTGACCGATTCGCTGCTGAAAGAACTTGATTCCAAAGCACACAATGCGATTATATTAAATTTTGCCAATCCGGACATGGTCGGTCATTCCGGGAAACTGAAACCGACCGTCAAAGCGATTGAAGCGGTTGATGAATGCCTTGGTAAAGTCGTTGATAAAATACTGGAATTGGGCGGTAATGCCATTATCACGGCTGACCACGGCAATTCGGATGAAGTCGTGACGCTGGAAGGTGATCCAATGACAGCCCATACAAAGAACCCTGTACCAGTCATCGTCACAAAAGAGGAAGTAGAACTTCGTGATGGCGGTATTTTAGCGGACCTTTCACCGACATTACTTGATTTATTGGGTATTGATAAACCAGATGAAATGACCGGCGAATCATTAATCAAAAAATAAAGGAGTGGTTGGATGCCATACATTACAGACGTTTATGCCCGCGAGGTACTTGATTCCCGCGGTAACCCGACAGTTGAAGTGGAAGTTTTCACCGAATCAGGTGCCTTTGGTGCCGCATTGGTGCCAAGCGGTGCCTCGACCGGCGAATATGAAGCGGTTGAGTTACGTGATGATGATAAGAATCGTTACCTTGGCAAAGGTGTGGAAAAAGCCGTTGAAAATGTCAACGACGTGGTCGCACCGGAGTTAATTGGTGTTGACGTCACACGCCAGAACATTATCGATCAGATCATGCTGGAACTGGACGGAACTGAAAACAAAGGCAGCCTGGGTGCCAATGCGATTCTTGGTGTGTCCATGGCAGTCGCACATGCTGCATCCAGTTATCTGGAATTGCCCTTATATAACTACCTGGGTGGATTCAATGCCAAGACGCTCCCAAGCCCAATGATGAACATTCTGAATGGCGGGGAGCATGCGGATAACAATGTCGATATCCAGGAATTCATGATCATGCCGGTTGCTGCACCGACATTTAAGGAAGCACTGCGGACAGGTGCAGAAATTTTCCATTCCCTGAAAAAGGTGCTCAAATCCAAAGGCTATAATACTGGTGTCGGCGATGAAGGCGGATTTGCACCAAACCTTGATTCCAACGAAGAAGCACTCGGAACAATTGTTGAAGCGATTGAAGCTGCCGGCTACAAACCGGGTGAAGAAGTGAAACTCGCAATGGATGTTGCTTCCTCGGAAATTTATGAGGATGGGAAGTATAACCTTAAAGGTGAGGGCGTCACCCGTACAGCAGAAGAAATGGTCGATTGGTATGAAGACCTGATCAATAAATATCCAATCATCTCAATTGAAGACGGACTTGATGAGAATGACTGGGAAGGCCATAAACTGCTGACTGACCGGATTGGCGACCGTGTCCAGCTTGTTGGTGATGATCTGTTTGTAACAAATACAACCAAACTTTCCCGCGGTATTGAAGAGGGCGTCGGCAATTCCATTCTCGTTAAAGTAAACCAAATCGGGACGCTTACTGAAACCTTTGAAGCGATTGAAATGGCAAAACGTGCCGGCTACACCGCTGTCATTTCCCATCGTTCAGGTGAAACAGAGGACGCGACAATTGCTGATATTGCCGTTGCTGCCAATGCCGGACAGATCAAAACAGGTGCACCTTCCCGCACTGATCGGGTTGCCAAATACAATCAGCTGCTGCGGATTGAAGATGAGCTGGCAGGCATGGGTGAATATGCCGGTTTGAATGCATTTTATAATTTAAAAAAATAACGATCCTTGAACGATCCCTTTTGACACCTTTCTCAATACTGCGGGACGACTGCAGTAGGAAGGTGTCTTTATTTTGGAATAGGACAAATATACAACCGAATAATGTTAACTGGGTAACTATTCCAAATTTGGGAGAGGATATAATGGCTAAAAAGGTGTTGGTTTTTGGCGATATAGGTATTGACGATACGGTGGCATTAATTTATGCTTTTTTAGATGATGCGATTGATGTGGTAGGCGTTGTGGCGGATTATGGGAATGTCTCACGGGATAAGGCGATGGCGAATGTGAACTATATCAGAAGGCTGTTTGATATCGATCCAGATATTGAGATTATTTTAGGTGCGGAAATTCCCATGACAGGAGAGAAGCCTGAATTTTTTCCCGAGATCCATGGAGAATATGGACTTGGGCCGATTAAACCGCCACTTCATAATGCTGAAGGTGTTGAAGAAAATTTTTTTGAAGTTGTTGAAATTATTAAGCGGTACCGTGATCAGGATTTAGTGATCGTCAATATTGGCAGGTTAACATCACTTGCCACGATGTTTATCTTGTATCCTTACATAATGGAAAATGTGCATGGCATTTATATTATGGGTGGCGCGTTTTGGGTACCGGGGAATGCCACGGCTGTCTCGGAAGCCAATTTTTACGGTGATCCGATTGCTGCACAGCTTGTTCTGAAGAATGCACACGATGTGACAATTGTACCACTTAATGTAACGACACAGGCAATTGCGACACCGCAAATGGTCGATTATATCGACCAGGCTGGCAGAGCTCAAATTGTCAAGCCACTTTTGGACTATTATTATCGTTATTATAAACAACGAAACCCAAGGATACAGGGCAGTCCGCTGCATGATGTTGTCACTTTGATGGCAATCGTATATGATGATTTGTTTGCCTTTAGATTTTTACCGGTCGATATCGTTCAGGCAGCTGATGGTATTGTAAGAGGTCAAAGCATCGCCGATATCCGGCCATATGTTGACGTATTGGAAAATGAAGCTGAAGAAGAAAAACATCACCGTATTGCGTTGGAACTTGATTATTGGAAATTCTATCATTATTTTATGGCGACCATGACTGGGCAGGTGAATCAGTAAATGGCATAATGGGGAAAACGTGCTTTGTACGAGGTGATACCTATCGATTTATTAACAGTGATAAAATCCCGCCGGTCGATCCATAATTTTAAAAAACGAGAAGTGGACCAATCCATTTTACAGGATATTTTTACTTATGGGTCATATGCGCCGACACATTATATGAAAGAACCTTGGAATATAAAACTTTACGAGAAGGAAGGCAAGCGGGATTTCGTTGATGCTATTATCACAAGCTATCAGCGGATCGGCATGCTAAAAACGAATGATGATACGAAAACACAGAAAATGATTGAATCTATGAAACAATTTTTGCTGGAGATCCCTCATCATGCCATGATCTACTTTAAGAGAGAAGAAGATCCCATCCGGTATGAGGAAGCGTATGCCAGTGTTTGTGCATTTATTCAAAATGCCCAGCTCGCCGCCTGGGAGTATGGCGTGGGCATGCTCTGGACAATTACCCCTTATATGCATGATAAAGGATTTGTTGATGAAATCGGACTGGATAGCAAGACCGATAAAATTGCAGCAGTCATGCAAATCGGCTATCCTGAAAAAATTCCCCGTGATAAAGGCAGAACACCGATTACTGATAAGGTGGAGTTTATTTCTGAGTGAAAATAAGTGAGGTGGCGATAGTATCCGCGGTGGGTGAGAAGGATTAACAGCGTAGAGGAATATCAACGGAAGAACGACGGCATCACCAGAAGAGGAAAGTTGAAGAACAGCACTCAAAGAACGGGCAGATCAGCTCGGGAGTCTAAATATCGTCCTGAAAATAAAAGCACCCGGGTACTTAGTTAGGTTCCGGGTGCAGTCAGTTATTTGGTTTTTTCCTTGATGAATTCGACCACTTCTTCAGCAGTGCCCATCGACAAGAGTTTGTCTTTACAGGAAGCCATTTCCTCCTGTGACAGGTCACGAATTTGGGTTCGTGCCGGCAGAATGGAAGTGGCGCTCATGCTGAATTCGTCAAGTCCGAGCCCGAGCAATGCCGGAATTGCAATCGAATCACCAGCCATTTCACCGCACATGCCGACCCATTTTTCTTCAGCGTGTGCAGCTTCAATCACCGCGTTGACCAGATTCAGTATGGCCGGATGGTATGGCTGATACAAATAGGATACGCGTTCGTTCATGCGGTCAGCTGCCATCGTATATTGGATAAGGTCGTTTGTGCCAATGCTGAAAAAGTCGACTTCTTTGGCAAATTGCCTGGCGATGACAGCAGTTGATGGAATTTCTACCATAATACCGACTTCGATATCATCTGAAACGCTGACACCTTCATTCTTCAGGTTTTGCTTTTCATCCAAAAGAATCCCTTTTGCTTGACGGAATTCTTCCAGTGTCGCAATCATCGGGAACATGATTTTTAAATTGCCGTGCACACTGGCACGCAGTAAAGCGCGCAACTGTGTACGGAACACCTCTTCATTTTCCAGGCAGAAGCGGATGGCACGAAAGCCTAAAAATGGATTCAGCTCTTCAGGCAAATCCAAATAACTTATTTCTTTGTCTCCGCCGACATCCAATGTGCGGACGACAACCGGCTTGTCTTCCATTCGCTCAAGTACCGTTTTGTAGGCATCATATTGCTCATCTTCTGTTGGCAATTGGCTTTTGCCCATGTATAAAAATTCAGTTCGATACAAGCCAATTCCTTCGCCGCCGTTTGTGAGCACGCCGTCAATATCATCCGGTGTTCCGATGTTGGCCGCCAGTTCAACCTGCTCTTTATCGGCTGTTATCGTTGGTTCGTCCTTCAGTTTAGCCCATTCCTCTTTTTGTGCTTCGAAGGTTGCCTGTTTTTCTTTATATTTGGCTAATGTATCGTCTGAAGGATTCACGATGACATTTCCTTCGATGCCGTCGACAATGACGATATCACCTTGTTTGACTGCACTTGTAATTTCTTTAGTACCGACCACTGCAGGGACTTCGAGTGATCTCGCCATAATGGCCGAGTGTGATGTTCGTCCGCCAATGTCTGTTGCAAAACCTTTTACGAACTCCCGGTTCAGCTGAGCGGTATCAGATGGGGTTAAATCATTAGCGATAACCACCACTTCTTCATCGATCAGAGCCGGATTGGGAACGGTGACGCCAAGCAAGTGTGCCAATACACGTTTTGAGACATCCTGAATATCGGCAGCACGTTCACGCATATAGTCATTGTCCATATTTTTGAACATGTCGATGAACATACCGGTTGTTTCTTCCAGTGCCGCTTCAGCCATGACATTTTCGTTCTTGATTTTATCTTTGATCGGGTTAACCAGTTCCGGGTCATCAAGGACGAGCAAATGAGCGGAGAAAATTTCGGCATGCTCATCTCCCATTTCTTTTCTTGTATGTTCCCGGATTTTTTCAAGCTCTTGTTTTGATGTTTTGAGTGCTTTTTCCAGACGTTCGACTTCTTTATTTGGATTATCAATTAATTGTTTCTCGTAGGTTAATTCCGGTGTGACAAGCTGATAAGCTTTGGCGATCGCTATACCATTTGATGCGGCAATACCTTGAATCATAATCTTTGACCAACCCTTCGATAGAAATTTGCTCCATGTTCCATTTTACACGTATATGCTTCGGCAAATCAAGAATTCGTCCCTGTCAATCCAATAATCCAGTCCAAAAGGTGCTGATATATGTCATCACGGTCCAGCTCATTCAATAATTCGTGCCGTCCGTTTTCCAATAACATGATCTTAATATTTTCTAAATCTGCTTGATGATATAATGCAGCTGTTTTCCAGACACCTCTTGTGTAGTCACCCACAGGATCTTCCGTGCCGCTGATGATGAGCATCGGCAGATCAGATCGGATTTGCCGGTTATTTTTCGGGTTGTGAATGATTGAAAGACCGGTCATTAAATCTTTAAAAAATCCTGCAGTCGGAATGAACCCGCAATAGGGATCATTCATGTAGTTATGAATGAATCTGTCATCACGCGTCAGCCAGTCAACATTTGTCTTTTTGTCTGGGACTTTTCTGTTAAAGGACGAAAAGACAAGCGTGTTCATCATATCCGATTGTCTGGCTGGCGGAAGTTTTGCAGCTATCTTACGGGCTGCATCAGTGAGGAATCGTGCATAATAACCTGTTCCGGACAAAATCACGCCATCAATCAAATCACTATGCTTTTGAATGTAATGTCTGGCAAGAAAAGACCCCATACTATGGCCAAATAAAATGACTGGTATACCCGGATGGTCTTTTTGATTTGTTCTGTGATAGCAAGCATGTCGCCTGCCACCTTTTCAAAACCATTTTCATCAGCAAAATAGCCAAGCATTCCTTGTTTTTCACCGGTTTTCCCGTGACCTCTGTGATCATTTCCATAGACGGCGATATTGTTTTCCAACAGGAATCGGGCAAAATGATCATAGCGGCCAATATGCTCAACCATCCCGTGGGCAAGCTGGACAACGACTTCCGGCGGTGTTTCAGAAGGCACCCATTTTTTCAAGTGAATATCGACGTTATCCGGACGGGTTAACCAGACTGTTTTTTCCATTGTGTCATCACCCATTCTAACGTGTGATTACTTACTAATATGATAGAATGGAAAGTGCAAAACGTCCAAAAATAAGTCAATGATAACTTGCGATGGTAGTTAGGGTTATGCTAAAGTACTTATTAGGTGAATAGCGTTTTCGACTGGGGGTGCTGTTAACATGGAAACTTTCGTTCATATAGCATTATTGATTGATGCCATCATTATGGTTGTTCTAATTTTATTGCAATCGGGAAAAAGCGCCGGGCTTTCTGGAGCGATTTCGGGTGGAGCCGAACAGCTTTTCGGCAAACAGAAAGCAAGGGGTGCTGATTTGTTTTTACACCGGGGTACAATCGTAACCGGGGTATTATTCTTTGTGCTGGCTTTTCTGAGCGGTTATATACTTCAATAATGGTAAACCCTTATCGTGATCATGATAAGGGTTTTTCATTTTTCAGAAGTGCTATAATCGGGTAAGGTATAATAATGAGGCAGGAATCTAAAAGAGGATGTTCAAAAAGTCTGGCATAAAAATGACATGTCGAATAGAGGATCTTCTGCTAAACCCACGTCAATCGCCAACTGCAGAAGTTTCCGCACACGCGAGAAGCCCGCTCTTTGGAAAAGAAAACCGCTTTTCCTGCGTGCGATGCGGATTCGGTGAAGCATTCCTTGTGCTTGAAACTGCGCCGCCTCGAACGTTGATGCGATTGACGTGCTAGTGCAGGCGCCCGTGATTGTCGCCGCGAACTTAGCCTGCCGGTCCTTTTTATCCACCTTTTTGAACACGCACTAAGAAGGAGATGAAACACAAAATGAAAATTAAGCTGCCGGAGCCGTTCACGTTTGAAGCGGGACCGCGTGCGGTGTTGCTGCTGCATGGGTTTACCGGACATTCAGCGGATGTGCGCATGCTTGGACGGTTTTTGGAGAAAAAAGGATACACAAGCCATGCCCCCATTTACCGCGGGCATGGAAAAGAACCTGAGGAACTGGTGAAAGCAAGTGCTGATGAATGGTGGGAGGATGTGACGGAAGCTTTTAACCACTTAAAAAAACGCGGCTATAAAGAAATCGCAGTAGCCGGATTGTCACTTGGCGGGGTACTGAGCCTGAAACTTGCCTACTCAGAAGAGGTGAAAGGTGTGATCCCAATGTGTGCCCCTATGTTTTTTGATAATGAAGAACAACTAACGAAAGGATATAGATTTAAAGCAAAGGAATTTAAGCAACTGCAAGGAAAGGACAAAGACACGATTGAAAAAGAGGTGCAGGAACTGGTTGATAATTCCCGTGACATGTTCCATGACTTGGGGGAATTGATCAATGAGGTGAACAGCCATATTGATACGATCTACACCCCGGCATTCGTCGTTCAGGCACGGCAGGATGAAATGATCAACACTGACAGCGCCAATTTCATTTATGAAAATGTGGAATCTGATCAAAAAGATATTAAATGGTACGAAGAATCCGGGCACGTCATTACGATAGGCAACGAAAAGGAACAGCTGTTCGAGGATATCTATCAATTCCTCGAATCACTTAACTGGCGAAAATGATTATAATTTGGTCAATACGTGAATAATAGCATTAGAAAAGGATGTTCAAAAAGTCCGGTAAAAATGACACGTCGAATTTCTTCGTTGGCTTGTTTCTCTGCTGCTCATGTATTTAAAGGCATACATTCCGCTGCTCGAAACTGCGCCGCCTCGAACTTCTCGGTCCTTTTTATCCTCCTTTTTGAACACGCACTAGAAAGAAGGTGAGAACATGAGCGAATCAATGATGGAACGTTTACAAAAATTTTTTAATGAACATAGTGATAAACCATTGTCAGTGGGTGAGCTGGAGGAAGTACTCGGGCTTGAAGAAGCTGTTGAATTCAAGGAATTGGTGAAAGCACTGAATGCCCTTGAGGAGTCCGGCGAGCTTGTCCGCACCCGCAAAAACCGTTTCGGGCTGCCGGAAAAAATGAACCTTGTCCGCGGCCGGGTACAAATGCATGCTAAAGGCTTTGCCTTTTTGATTCCAGATGACGAGAGGCAATCAGACGTGTATATTCATCACTCCGACCTGGCTTCAGCTATGAACAATGACAAAGTGATGGTCCGGATTGAAAAACGGAATACTGATGGGAACAGGCCAGAAGGAACGGTTATCCGCATTTTGGAACGTGCCATCCATCAGGTTGTCGGCACATTTGAGGACAATAAATCGTTTGGCTTTGTTGTCGCTGATGATAAACGAATTCCGAATGATATTTTTATTCCTAAGGGCATGACAGCCGGTGCTGTAAGTGGACACAAGGTGATTGCGCATATTACGAAATATCCTGAAGGCCGTATGAGTGCTGAAGGGGAAGTTGTTCATATTCTTGGACACAAAAATGATCCGGGAATTGATATCATATCTATCATTCATAAACATGGCATCAAAATCGATTTTCCGGAAGAGGTGTTGGAGCAGGCGGCCAGTATGCCTGATGAAATCGATACGTCTGAATTGGAAAATCGCCGTGATTTAAGGGATGAACAGATCGTTACGATTGATGGTGCCGATGCGAAGGACCTGGATGATGCAGTGTCGGTTAAAAAATTGGAGAACGGCAATTTTAAGCTCGGTGTTTATATTGCCGACGTCAGCTATTATGTGGAGGAAAACTCCCCGATTGATCAAGAAGCATTTGAACGCGCAACCAGTGTTTACTTGGTTGACCGGGTGATTCCGATGATTCCGCATCGCCTGTCCAATGGCATTTGTTCCTTGAATCCGCAAGTGGACAGGCTGACACTTGCCTGCGAGATGGAGATAAACGGCAAAGGTGAAGTGGTTAATCATGAAATTTTCCAGAGTGTGATTAAAACAGAAGAACGCATGACATATCACGATGTCAATAAAATTTTGGTCGACAAGGATGAGCCATTGCGTGAGCGGTATAAATCGCTTGTTCCAATGTTTGAGAATATGGAAAAACTGGCTGAAATACTGCGCGCTAAACGTATGAACCGTGGCGCCATCGACTTTGATTTTAAAGAAGCGGAAGTACTGGTTGATGACAAAGGCAAACCGGTAGATGTTGTCCTGAGGGAGCGGTCAGTCGGTGAACGGCTGATTGAAGAATTCATGTTGGCTGCCAACGAAACGGTGGCAGAACATTTTCATTGGATGGATGTTCCATTCATACACCGAATTCACCAAGACCCGGATGAAAGCAAACTCCAGCATTTTTTTGAATTCATTGCCGGACTTGGTTATGTGGTGAAGGGAACGGCCAATGAAATTCATCCATCAGCACTCCAGAAAGTAATTGAAGAAGTCAAGGGGAAGCCGGAGGAGATGATTGTTTCCAAACTGATGCTGCGCTCGATGCAGCAGGCGAAATACGATCCACAAAGCGTCGGACATTTTGGGCTTGCGACCGATTTTTATACCCATTTCACATCACCGATACGCCGTTATCCGGACTTGACGGTTCACCGGTTGATCCGGACCTACCTGATCGATAAGCAAATGAACGGAAAAACGATCGGACACTGGAAAGAACGGATGCCCGAAATCGCCCGTCAGTCATCGGAAATGGAACGGGCTGCGGTTGACGCCGAACGTGAGACCGATGATCTGAAGAAAGCAGAGCTTATGCAGGATAAAATAGGTGAAGAATATACCGGTGTCATTAGTTCGATCACGAATTTCGGCTTGTTTGTTGAGTTGGAAAATACAATTGAAGGGCTTATCCATGTCAGCTACCTGACTGATGATTATTATCATTATGATACACGAAGCCAAGCAATGATCGGTGAACGTACAGGTAATATATACCGAATCGGTGAGGAAGTCGATGTGCGTGTTGTGAACGTAAATACCGATGAACGTGTTGTTGATTTTGAGCTTGTCACAGCAAAACAGCCCAAAAATAAAAATAGGAAAAAAATAAAGGCAAAAAAGGCGAAAAAATAATACTCGGAAAACGGGGAAGGCTAGTATGGTGCGGCTTAAAGCATCATATTAGTCTTTTTTATTTTTTTATAAAAAAGGGTTGCATTTGATGGGCTAAAGGAATAGAATATAACTATGTCTATAAATGTTTCCCTAAGGCAAAACTTGTTAACATGAACAACAAAGAAGGTGAATGAAGCATGTTACATGATGTTTTACTGGCATTCTTGTTTACACTGTTTGCCGGTCTGGCAACCGGTATCGGCAGTTTACTGGCTTTTTTTGCCAAAACAACCAATACAAAATTTTTATCGTTTGCGCTTGGCTTTTCTGCAGGTGTCATGATTTATGTCTCGATGATTGATATCTTTGCCAAAGCACAAGAAGCATTGGTTGGTGCCATGGGTGAAGAACCTGGAAATTGGTTAACGGTTGGCGGTTTTTTTGGCGGGATATTGCTGATTGCCTTAATCGACCGGTTTATCCCAAAACGGTCCAACCCGCATGAATTGAAGAAAGTTGAAGACATGAACAAAAATGGAACAAAAATAAAAGATCCCGACTTGCTGAAAATGGGGACATTTACAGCACTGGCCATCGGAATTCACAATTTCCCCGAAGGCATTGCGACATTTATGTCTACGCTTCAAGATCCGGCATTGGGAGTTGCCATTGCATTAGCTGTTGCCATCCATAACATTCCCGAGGGTATTGCTGTATCAGTCCCAATCTATTACGCGACGAATGATCGCCGTAAAGCATTCCGGCTGTCATTTTTATCCGGCATTGCCGAGCCGGTCGGAGCCGTGGTTGGTTTTTTGATATTGATGCCGTTTTTGAATGATGTTATGTTCGGAATCGTATTTGCGGCTGTTGCCGGAATTATGGTATTTATCTCGCTTGATGAACTGCTGCCCGCAGCTAAAAAATACGATGAGGCCCACGTCTCGATTTATGGGCTGATTGGCGGAATGGCTGTTATGGCATTGAGCTTGTTATTGTTTATTTAATTTTATGAATCTTTCGTTAACCGTTTGCCTGGAGTATACTGGAACATGACTTCAGGCTTTTTGATTTAGGAAACCAAGCGAGAATCCTTCCTATTTCAATGGGGAGATGAATCGCTTTTTTTTGACTAAGTGATCGGGAAAATATGACCATTATCGGAAAAGGTGTAGCATCAGCAGGTGATGAACAGCAAACGCCCACTGAATTAGAAACTTATCTCAAAGAAAAATATGAAGCCTATTTTACAGAAGACATGGTACAACGATTTTATCGGGGCATATGCGATAGATTATCAGTCGTCTGCACATGAAAACGGCTTTGAGATGGAAGTTGCTGATATTAACATCGAGCAAAACGAAAACAATGAGAATATCTATAATTTCAGCGTAACAGTACAATATCAAAAAGAAGGGAGTGACCAAAACGATGCCGAAGTAACCGGTTATGCACATATGAAAGATGGCAAAATCGGCGATATAGCATATTTGGAAGACGGTGGTTTGTCAGAGGCACTGAAAGCCGGCAGCCCAGTTGACAATTGGCATAACGGTTTTTTTCTGTTAAAATGAGTTGCACGGAAGTAGTGGGAGGACGTACGTATGCCAAAAGGAAATGGAAAAACGATCGCACAAAATAAAAAAGCGAGACATGATTTTTTTATAGAAGATACGTATGAAGCCGGCATTGTACTGCGGGGAACGGAAATCAAGTCAATCCGAGCCGGCCGCATCAATTTGAAGGATTCGCATGCCCGCATCGATCGCAATGGTGAAGTGCAGCTTATCAATATGCATATTGCACCGTATGAGCAGGGGAACCAGTTCAATCATGATCCGACCCGTTCACGTAAATTGTTGCTGCACCGGAAAGAAATCGATAAATTGGTCGGTCTGATTCAGCAAAAAGGCTATTCATTAGTGCCGTTAAAAGTTTACATTAAAAACGGTGTGGCCAAAGTGCTGATTGGTGTTGGAAAAGGGAAAAAGAAATATGATAAACGCGAAGATTTAAAACGTAAGCAAATGAAACGTGATGCTGACCGTGCTGTGAAGGAAAGTATGCAGTAAAGCCCGCTTATACTTGACTTTTGCAGTGTTTTTGTTAAAATAACAATTGTCATTAGGACAAATAAATGAATAGTGCTCGTTCTATCCGGGCGTATTCTCCACTCTTTTAATGGGGACGTTACGGATTCGACAGGGATAGATCGAGCTCAGACTGCGCGTCGAGGTTACGGCTCGTAAAACGTTACTCGCTAAATATAAACGGCGAAAAACAAGAAACACCTGCTTTAGCAGCTGCCTAAGCACTGCCTAAAGCGATCCTTCCTGCCATCGCCCGTGTGGCAGATTGAAGGGTCTCAAATGAAGCGGGCTATTCCGTCATCCACCGTCTGAGGATGATGGCAGAACTTAATCAGACTAGCTGCCGGGAAGCCCGTTGGCAGGCTGAACGGTATGCGAATGATAATATGTCAACTATGCGTGTAGATGTCTGAGTGACGATATCTCTGGACGTGGGTTCGATTCCCACCGTCTCCACCAATACATATGTTGGTGGTTTTTTATTTATTATGTTTTATCAAAATCAACGTATATACGGATATGACCAATGCAATAATGGAAATAAAAAGCGAAATCCAAAGCATGTTATCACTTCTTTTCTTGCGTATTTTTTATAAATGGTTTATAATTAGAGTAGAATATGGGGGAGAGGAAATTAATCCTCTCCATGGTTGTTTGGGCTTTCTCTGTTTATGAGAGAGTCCTTTTTCTTTTTACGTCTTGTTAAAATGACAGCTGTCAAGTTAATAACAGCGATTGTCAAATTAATGATAGACGTTAAAAGAATTAACCACGTCTCCATATCCACTCCCCCCCTTTCTGCAAGGGGTTATATCCATTTTACCATACCCCATAATAATGAATAGTCTTTTTCTTTAAGCAGCCGTCAGCGGCGCTTTTCTGACCATGGCATACGCTGTTGTAGGATGAATGACACAAACCATCATAAAGCTTTGAATGTGATATACATTCAGCTGCCTGCCATGTAATGTTGCTATCAGCCCCTCAAACATATAAAACCTCCCTGTGCTATAATATGGGTATTCCGCAACTTTCATAAGCAGGTGACATGATGCAGCATTACATATTTAACCGAAAACAGATCAAAAATGAACTTAAGCACTATAAGCTTGAAAACATACCGGATTTTGAGAATAAACAGAAAATATTCGCCAACTGGTATTATTCTTTGACTCAGAGTGATCTTGAAAAAACGAAGGAGGAAGCGGTTCAGGGAGATTTTCTGACCCAGATCTTTTCATATATTCTTGGATATAAGGGACGAATCGGTGAACAGTTTTGGAACCTGCAGCAGGAACAAAAAACAGTCATAGACGGCACCAAGGCTGATGGGGCGCTGGGTTACTTTTCTGACAGCACAAGTGATATTCGTGTTGCGATCGAGTTAAAAGACGCGAAGACCGATCTGGACAGGAAACAAAATAGGGCCAATAACCAATCTCCGGTTGAACAGGCATTTTCGTTCCAATATAAATATAAAAACTGCCGCTGGGTAATTGTTTCCAACTTTAAAGAAATTCGTTTTTATAATGCTTCCACAATGACCGAATATGAACAGTTTTTTATGCAAGATTTAAAAGAAAATACTGAAGTCTTCAAGACGTTTTATTATTTGCTTTGTAAAGATCATCTGATTGACCGTGATGGCCGGTCCAAAACAGATATACTATACGACAATAATGAAAAAGAAGAAGAACATATCTCCCGGGCGTTCTACCGGGATTACAAGAAGGTGCGGACCGAATTATTTGCACATTTACGCGAGCAAAACAACGAGCTGGACGAACTGGTAATTTTCGAAAAAACGCAAAAAATCCTTGATCGGTTTATATTCGTTTGTTTCTGTGAAGACACGGGTCTTCTGCCGCATAATGTATTCCGGAAAGTTGTGCAGGCGGCCAAACATTCGTTTGATATGAGCAGCACTAAAATATGGAATCAGCTGAAAGGATTGTTCCATTCGATTAATCATGGAAATCCTGAGCGGAATATCAACCGCTTTAATGGCGGGTTATTTAATGAAGATGATATATTGGATCAGCTCGTTATCCAAGACGATATTTTTCCATTATTTGAAAAGATAACGGAATATGACTTTTCCACTGAACTTAATGTCAATATACTCGGCCATATTTTCGAACAATCGATCAATGATATTGAAGAAATAAAATCTGAAATAACGGATAACGTATTTGACCCGGAACAGGGCAAGCGGAAAAAAGAGGGAATATTTTATACATCAACCGGTGTCACGAAATTGTTGCTGCAGGAAACATTGCTTAACTGGATTGATGACAGAAAACAGGAATTACACGAAGACGAGCTTCCGAATTTAACCGAAAAAGACTTTGAAATATTTAGAAAAACAAAACCGGATAAACGACGAAAAAAAATGTTGCCGGTTGAAAAGCATATTGATTTTTACCATAAATTACAGCAGCAGCTGCGAGCGGTTAAAATCCTTGATCCGGCTGTTGGCAGTGGTGCATTTTTGAACATGGCGTTTGATAATCTGATTTCAGAAGGCGGCAAAATCAACAAAAAATTGGAAGAGATGCAGGAGGGCCAGGCTGAGCTGTTTGATATTAACCGGTATATTTTAAATAATAATCTATTTGGTGTGGATCTTAATGAAGAAAGTGTTGAGATATCAAAGCTTTCCTTATGGCTGAAGACGGCTAATAAACATGATGAATTAACGTCGCTTGATGACAATTTGAAAACGGGGGATTCGATAATCAGTCAGCCGGGTGTATCGGATAAAGCGTTTGACTGGCATAAGGAATTCCCGGAAATCATGAATGACGGCGGTTTCGACATCATCATTGGCAATCCGCCATATGTTTTTGCCAGAGATAAAGGGTTTACCGACGATGAAAAAACCTATTTCAACAGCCATTATGAACTGACAGAATATCAGATTAACACTTATCTGTTATTTATCGAGCGTTCTTATCATTTACTGAAAGAAGGCGGCTGGCTTGCCTTTATCGTGCCAAATACATGCCTGACGATTGACTCATTTAAGAAAATGCGCCGTTTTTTGCTGAATAACACCGGAAATCTCAAGATCATCAACATATACGACCGAATGTTCTCCGAGGCTGATGTTGACACGTGTTTTATTATTTTCCAGAAAAAAGAACCAACAACGGTTAAACTGGGTGAATATGTGAACGAGCACGTTGACATTGTAGCGGAGGTTGCTCCGGATGAACTGCTGGATGAGCAAAGCATTATCAATATTTCGCTGATGAAAGATAAACAGGCTGTAGATGTCATGAGAAAAATTGAAACAGGAAATCTTGATTTGGGTTCGGTTGCCACGGTGAAGTCAGGATTAGTCGCGTACGAAGTTGGCAAAGGTGATCCGGTACAAACAAAAGACATGAAAGATAACAGGGTTTACCACAGTGATAAACAGATAGATGATTCCTACTGGATGTATCTGGAAGGTCGTGATGTCTGCCGATATCATATTGACTGGGGCGGAAGCTGGCTGAAATATGGTCCGAATCTTGCGGCAAGGAGGAAGGAACAGATTTTTACGGTACCGCGGATTCTGGCCCGGCAGATACCTTCGAAATTAAAATATGCGATTCATGCTGTCTATACAGAACAAGATATTTTAAATGACCGTAATTCCAATAACATAATCGATTTTCAAAAAGACCCGCTGTTCTTGCTTGGTGTGATGAATTCCAAAATCACAACGTTCTGGTTCATTCATAAATTTGATAAATTCCAGCGAAAAACGTTTCCGCAATTTAAGGTGAAAGATTTAAGGATGTTTCCAGTTCCTGATGTACCGGAACAAGAAGAGAAGCAGATTTCGGAAGCCGTGAATCAAATGCTTCATCTGCAGCGTGATAAAAGCAAGGTATTGAACGCAATGGAAAACGTTATGTTGCATGAGTTGAAAATCGATAAGTTGCCTGTCAGATTTCAATCGTTTTATGAGTGGGATGCTGACGAATGGCTTGAACAAATTGATAAACTGAGACGATTATCCCTTACTGAAAAAAACGACTGGCTCGAATATTTTTGGGACAGAAAACGGGTGATGGTTCAGTTGGCTGAGAAGGAAGAAGAACTGAATGACCAAATCGACCAATATACAGCAGCAGCGTTTGGTTTGAATGAAAATGAAATCCATCTGATTGATGCCAATTTGGCGGAATTTCTTGGATGAGAATCTACTGACATGGAAAGGATTATGCTATAATCATATATGAAATAGAAACACTGCCATACCATGTGGATTTGGTGAATTTAGCGAATGCCAGCCCGAATCTGGTAAAACAGTGGAGGAAGAAGGGATTCCGTGGAAAGATTGGAGAGTGCAGACCGGACACTGACTGCTTTTCGGGTGGTAACTGACATTAAAAGTCCAGATCCTCCACTTATCTTTTTCGTTTTTCTTAAAATCTTGCAGCGTGGATCTTACTGCCTGTTAAGGCGGGATAAACGAGAGGAGCGAGCATATTGACGACATATCCTAATGTTAACGAAACAAAAGAATTGATTAAAGATATCGTGTCAATTCCGAGCCCGTCAGGCTATACGGAAAATGTCATTCGATTTGTTGAAGGCAGGATCAAAGAATTGGAGGTCGACACAACGCGCAATAATAAAGGCGGCCTGATTGCAACTTTGCCAGGGAAAAACACTGCCAAACACCGGATGTTGACCGCCCATGTGGATACACTTGGCGCTATGGTGAAGGAAGTTAAAAGTAATGGCCGCCTTAGAATCGATTTGATCGGCGGTTTCAAATATAATGCCATTGAAGGCGAATACTGCGAAATCCATACGGCGGGCGGAAACGTGTTTACCGGAACGATCCTGATGCATCAAACGTCTGTACATGTGTATAAAGAAGCCGGTGATGCAAAGCGTAACCAGGAAAATATGGAAGTCCAAATTGATGCTAAAGTGGAAAATGGTGAGGATGTTCGTGAACTGGGCATTGAAGTTGGTGATTTCGTCTCATTTGATCCGCGTGTCCAGCTGACCGATAATGGTTTCATCAAATCACGCCATCTTGATGACAAGGCAAGTGTCGGCATTTTGCTGCAGCTGATTAAACGGTTGAAGGAAGAAAATAAGAAACTGCCTTATACTACCCATTTCCTCATTTCCAATAACGAAGAAATCGGCTACGGTGGCAATTCGAATATAGCAACGGAAACGATCGAATATTTGGCGGTCGACATGGGTGCTATGGGTGACGGCCAATCGACCGATGAATACACTGTTTCCATTTGTGCAAAAGATGCCAGCGGCCCATACCATTACGGTTTGCGTCAAAACCTTGTGGAACTTGCAAAATCAAACCATATCGGCTATAAGGTGGACATCTATCCGTACTATGGCTCCGACGCATCAGCAGCCATCCGTGCCGGTAACGACATCGTGCATGGATTAATCGGCCCCGGCATCGATTCTTCACATGCCTATGAACGGACACATGAAGCTTCACTGGAAAACACCGAAAAATTACTTTATCATTACGTGCTTTCAGATATGATATCGTATTAAGCGAAAGGGTGCAGTCCATTAACGACTGCACCCTTTTGATCAGTGTTAAAGCACATAGCCGTAAATACAGATGAAGTGGAACAAGCTGCCGAACATAATAAATATGTGGAAAATCTCGTGGAATCCCATATGTTTAAACGATAAAAATCCTGGTTTCAGCCAATAAATAAATGCGCCAACGGTGTAAAAAACGCCGCCGATCATGAGCATGAGCATGCCGTTACCACCGATAATCGGGAACAGGGCAGAACTGAAGAAAATAATGATCCACCCCATCGTAACATATAGTGCTGTGGACAGCCATCTTGGTGCATGAAACCAGACTAATTTAAAAATAACGCCTGCCAATGCCAGCCCGTTGACAACCGCAAACAGTACCCAGCCAGTTACATTTCCCAGGCTAATCAGACAGAGTGGTGTATACGTTCCGGCGATTAATACAAAAATCATGGAGTGATCAATCCGCCGCAAAAATGCAATGATATGATCTTTCGCAATAACCATATGATAGGTTGCTGAAGCACTATACAATAAAATCATGCTGACACCAAATATAATTACGGATGTAATGGCCAATGCAGAGCCAGTGGTGCTTGAAGCCTTGATAATTAAGGCAACTAACCCTGCCAGTGACAAAATAGCTCCAAATAAATGTGTCAGCCCGTTAACAGGTTCCCGAATTGACAAGGACATAAAATTCAACACCTTTATAACTATAAGTAGTTTTTAAAACTATATCATCATAATACGCATGTTTTTGAATCTAGTCAATGGTTGGCTCATACAAATTTCTTCAGTATAATGAATATAAAATATCATCATTGGAGTTTTTGTTATGAAGACTATGGAAACATTAGCTGAAGAGCTGCATTTGGACAGTCATTTGTCGCTCGAAGACATTCCGGATTTGAACTTATATATGGATCAGGTCATTCAATTGTTTGAACGAAAATTTGCCGATACGAAGCGCAACGAGGATGAGAAGGTCCTGACCAAAACAATGATTAATAATTATGCAAAAGGGAAATTGTTTTTCCCCGTTGAAAACAAAAGATATTCCAAAGAACATCTGATACTGATCAGTATGATTTATCAGATGAAAGGCGCGTTATCCATAAATGATGTCAAGACGGTCTTGGCACGCCTCAATGAAAAAATCACTAATGATGAGGGATTTGATATACAGGAACTTTATACGTGTTATCTTCAGATGGTTTCGAGCAATACCGAAAAATTCAAAGCGGATCTCCAGGACCATCATCATGAAGCGTCAGAAGCAATTCGAAAATTGGAAGACAAAGATGAAGAATACCTGGAGCAGTTAATGCTGATTGCAATGTTCACCAATATGAGCAATTACTATCGAAGAGCCGCGGAGAAATTGGTAGATGAGCTCGGAGCAGACCAGGAAACAAAATAAGAAAGAAGGCATGGTTGAATGAAACTCAGTATATTGGATCAATCACCCATTTCAACAGGCCAAACGCCACAAGAAGCATTAGATGCGTCGGTTGATCTTGCCAGACTGGGTGATGAACTTGGCTATACCCGGTATTGGATTGCCGAACACCATGATTTTTCCGGGCTTGCCTGTCCGAACCCTGATGTCATGCTTGGCATTATTGGTTCGCATACAGAACGGATACGGGTCGGAGCCGGTGCTGTACTTTTGCCCCATTATAAGCCATTCAGGGTAGCCGAAACATATAATCTTCTGGCAACATTATACCCCGGCCGGATTGACTTGGGCATTGGACGTGCGCCCGGGGGCTCGGCTGAAGCATCAATGGCACTGTCAGGCAATTTTCTGGAAAATGTCCGCCAGATGCCTGATAAGCTTGATGAACTACTGCGCTTTTTCCGGCATGATTTTGCAGCGGATGACATGTATGCCAAAATCAGACCAACCCCTGTTCCGGAAATGCCACCACAGCCGTGGATGCTTGGGACGAGTGAGAAAAGTGCGCTGGCTGCTGCTGAAAAGGGGCTGCCATACACATTTGGCAAATTTATGAGTGATCAGGACGGGCCTTCCATTATCAAATCCTACAGCGAAAAATTTGCCGAACAGCATCCGGATAAAACGCCTGAAAAAATTGTGACTGTTTCAGTGATATGTGCCGAAACGAGTGAGGAAGCCAGGGATCTCGCCCTGAGCCCTCTATTGTGGAGCATTCAGCGCGATAAGGGGGAAGGTGATGGCAAGGTACCGACTGTTTCGGAAGCAAAAAGTTATGACTACTCGGATGAGGAAAAAGAAAAACTGCAGAATATGAAGCGAAATCTTATCGTCGGTAACCCGCGTGAAGTCAAACAGCAGCTTGATCAGCTGCAGTCTGAGTACCAGGCGGATGAATGGATGATCGTCACCATTACTCACAGTTATGAAGCCAGGAAGAAATCGTATGAACTTTTGGCACAGGAGATATTGTCGGACAGCTGAGTGAACAATTTTACCGGTTGAAATGAAGGTTCAAAAAGTAGGTAAAAGTGATCAAGAATACAAAACAGCAGGTTGGGAATTTTGCTCTCAATCTGCTGTTTTGTGTTCTAGGCTTCGTCACGAGCTTTTGTCCACCGACAGGGAAACCACTTATCACGGCGGACTGTGCCGAGTTTTTCTCACAATCGGCCAGGACGGGTTTTTTAATGCCAAAATTAAAGAACACCTCAGAATGACGAAAGCAAATTCAATGGTCCCTGCAAGAATTCAAGGCTTTCTCGAATAAGTTTTCTGTACCAGGGCTCATGTTCATGTGATTCTCGCACAAGTTCATGGCGTTTTCGCGCAAGTTCACGTCGTTCTCGCACAAGTTCACGACACCCCCGCACAAGTTTTCTGTGCCGACGCTTACGTTCGGACCTTTCCCGCACATGTTATCTGCTTGCTCTGCTTTCTAAAAGGCACCAGAGAAATAAGGGAAGAGACTTCACCCTAGTTGATAATCTAGGGGGAATCATTCCATTACTTTTATTGTTTTAACACGATAAGGATTTGC
>NZ_DATGTI010000011.1:0-21974 GCF_035301925.1 Lentibacillus sp.
GGTACGATAGAGAGTGTCATTGCAATGACCTCGAATTTAGTACCGAAGGAGGACTTCTACAATGGATTTTACACAAAATAATCGCTTAGCGCAAATCAATGAACAAACACTGATTATCGGGGTTGATATAGCGAAACGCAAACACGTGGCCCGTGCGATAGATGATCGGGGGCGCGACCTCGTCAAACGGCTGGTATTCACCAATTCACTGCAGGGATTTTCAAACCTCATTGAATGGTCTGAAAGCTTGTCCGATCAATACGAGCGTCCCAACATCATCATTGGAATGGAACCAACTGGCCATTACTGGCTGAATCTGGCTTATTACCTGAAAGCTCAGGGTATTCACGTCGTTGTCGTCAATCCGATGAAGGTTAAACGATCCAAAGAAATGGATGATGATTCCCCAACAAAAAATGATACAAAAGATGCCAAAGTCATTGCTCAGATCATACGTGACGGACGTTATCATGAGCCGACATTACCGGAGGATGTGTACGCTGAATTACGTGAAGGCATGAAACTCTATGACATGATCCAGGAGGATATGTCCTCGATCAAAGCCCAAATGCATAATGCGCTTGATCGATACTTCCCGGAGTTTCTTGATGTCTTTAAGGACTGGACCGGTAAAGCTGCCCTTCACCTATTGGAAAGAGGCTATTTACCGGAAGATATCCGTAAAGCTTCGGAAGAAGATTTGCTTCTGGAAGTCAAACGGGCTGCCAAACGTGGTGTGGGCATCAAACGTATTCAGAATTTGAAACTGGCGGCCGAAGACAGTGTTGGCCTTACCGTGGGATTACGCATGGGACGTCAGGAAATCCGTTATTTGATTGATCAGTATAAGGCTCTTGAAGAACGTCTTATCGCTCTTGAAGCACAACTGGAAGACCTTGTTCTTCATATCCCTGGAGCTGATCAGATGATAGCGATTAAAGGCGTCAGTGCCATAACAGTGGCTGGTTTTTTCGCCGAAGTTGGTGATTTATCGAATTATCGGGATCCACGCCAAATCATTAAATTAGCGGGACTCAATTTAAAGCTGAATCAATCAGGGATGTTCAAAGGCCAAACGACGATCACCAAACGAGGACGAAAGAGGCTGCGAAGCTTACTTTATCAAGTGGCACGGCCATTATCCCTGCACAATGAAGGTTTCAAGCAGCTGCACCATTATTATCGTCATCGATCCGATAATCCGCTGACAGGAAAACAGTCGTTTATCGCATTAAGCAGAAAACTCATCAAGATCTTTTACGTATTAGGTACACGGAAGTGTACGTTCAGTGAAGAGCGCATGATGCGTGACATCCCAATGATTACGACATTACAGGAAGCCGCTTAGTAAGACGTACAACTATCGTTTTGAACCATCTTTTGACAACTGAAGCACGGATTAGCCGGTCGGTATTTCATCCGTTAGGGCATAGACCCGCCATAGGAGCATTTCCGGCATCCACCATGGTCAGGTCGAACGAAGGAATTTGCGCGCATAGACGCCGAGAGACATGGGAGGGTCCACCGCCATGAAAACGTGGAGATCCAAGGTGCGATTATAAGATTTATTATCCATTTAATGGAAATTACCCATTAAAGCGTATTCGGTATAACCCGTAAATTCCATATATATCCTTAATTGTCATTAAAAGGATACAGGGCCGCTATGGGCTTCAATAATTCAAAAGAAATCGGGAGAAAAACGAAGGAATTCTAAGAAAATCTTAATTTATTGAGGGAGGGACAAAAATGAAAAAGTTGCTAGGTTTCATATTCTTGGCACTTATGTCAATTATTTTGGCAGCTTGTGGTGGCTCAGAAGAAGCTGAATCATCATCTGGTGGAGAAGATCTGGAGATGTCTAACATTGTTATTTCATCTGGACCAATCGGCGGTGGGTGGTATAATACAGCTGCAGGGATTGCTGAAATACTAATGCGGGAAATACCTGGCTTAAATGTCACAGTAAATGAAGGTGGCGGCTACGAAAATATCAAGTTAGTTGAGAATGGAGATGCTCAAATAGGGTATGCCTTTACCAATGATGTAATGTCAGGATTAACTGGAACAGGAGTTTTTGAAGAAGATGGTAAAATGGAAAATGTCAATACATTCCTATCCCTCTACAAATCTCATTTACAGACAGTTACACTTGCAGACAGTGAAATTGATTCCTATGCAGACTTTGGTGATAAAGATATTTTACCTGGAGAAGCATCTTATGCCACAGTTCAACATGTGGAAAAGATATTGAATTATCATGATATCTCATATGATTCTATCCGCGAAAATGGCGGGAGTGTTTCTTATACTGGCTATTCTGACATGACAGGTCTGGTGAAAGATGGTCATGCTGACGTAGCCATTGGAATGACAGCAGCACCTTCAGGATTTATTATGGAACTGAATGCTCAGGACGATATTAACTTTGTTGAAATTGAACCTGATGTCCAGGAATATATACAAGAGGAAGTTCCAGGGATTGTACCTATGGAAATGCCAGCAGGAACGTATGATGGCCAGGATGAACCAGTGGATACTGTTGGTTCTTATACCAACCTTGTCATGAGCAGTGAAGTTCCGGAGGATCTGGCACATCGTATAACGAAAGTAATTATGGATAACCGGGACGAACTGGAAGAGGTAGACTCCGTATTATCTAATTTCAATGAAGATACTATGGTAGAAGGGCTGGAGAAGGAAAATTTGCATCCGGGTGTAGTGAAATATTTGGATGAGAGATAAGTTAAACTGCAATTTCTCACTACGCTATTTTGATAGGTCTAATACAATGCAAAGCATAGTACCAAGATGGTATTATGCTTTTTTATATTGTATTCAATAAACGTTAGTGAACTTTCTGGTCTTCTATAAATCAATCACCTTATTAATAATGTTTTCACCCCATATAATAGATATAACCCTATTTCGGTCCGAAGGCAGGTATTCGATCAAAAATACAAAAAAATATTGTGGAGGCTCTTTTCAAAATTCATGACTAAGAACGGATGGAAATGACTGTTTCACTCGTTACCTGAACATGTTGAACTATTTTCATATGTATGCCACTGCTGTCGAAGAGCTCCGTATTACAAATAATTCCCATATTGCTGCTTTCCCAAGGGCACAAGCTCTCTTGTCGAATAAGGAACGAGACATGTTTCAGGCCCCTCGTCTTAAAATACGAAATGGAGGTGAAAAATCCTGATTATGGTATATATGTAAGCAATTTCATATTTATGATTAATTTTTGTTTAAAAAGTATTGACTAAAGATTAATTTTTATGTATATTAATATAAATCGCAATTAACTAAATTATCTAAGAACTTAGGCAGAAAAAGTGAGCTTATGAGTGGAGATTGCCTATCATTCAAAAATATAGGGAGGGGAACTTTATGAAGAAATTTATTGGTGTTGGGCTTTTTTGTTTAATGGCAGTTTTGGGCTTAACTGCATGTGGGGCTGATGGTCAATCAGAAGGAGACGCTCAAGCAGAGAATTATCCAAATAAGTCGATTCAGATAGTGGTGCCCTGGGATGCTGGCGGGGACACCGATGCTATTAATCGGTTGATTGCACAAGAGTTGGAAAACATTCTTGATACTGACGTTGTTGTTAAAAATGTTGCAGGAGGAAGCGGTGTCGTCGGTGCACAACAAGTTTTGAATGCAAAAAATGACGGTTACACGCTTCTTTCCATTCATGATTCAGTTGCTATGTCGCAGCTTACCGGACAATCCGACTTCGGCTATTTTGATTTTGAACCGATTTCGTTAATGACTTCCACATACGACGCAGTTGCAACGCATCCGGACAGTCCCTGGGATTCAATGAAGGAAGTTGTAGAAGATGCAAAGGAAAATCCGGGAAAGATTTCATATGCAGCATCCATTGGCTCAACTTCCCAATTGGAACCAGCTTTAATTGAGACTGCAGCGGATATTGATTTTAATATTGTCGGGTATGATGGAACTGCCAAACGAATGAAAGCTGTTGTCGGTAATGATGTTGATTTGGGTGGTGTTTCAGTTATAGCAGGAAAGGATTATCTGGAAAATGATCAGATGAAACTATTAGGTTATACCGGTGAGGAAAGAAGCGAGGTTTTACCTGATGTTCCAACGTTAAAAGAACAAGGAATTGACGCAGTTTCGGCAACAAATAGAGGTCTTGTTGCACCAAAAGATACACCGGATGCAATAATTCAAAAATTAAGTGATGCGCTGGGAGAAGTTGCAAACAGTGAGACCTTTCAAACAAAAATGGACGAGATGGGAACGAAAGTTAATTATAAACCTACGAAAGAGTATGTGGAATTTTTAGAGAAAAATGAGAAAGACATGAAGGATTCTCTGGAAAAAAGTAACTTGCTGGAGGAATAGGAGAGGAGATTTTGAGTGATTAGAGCAAAACGTGATCTTCTAAATGCTGTAGCTATTTTAATTTTTTCTACATTTGCTTATTATGGATCCTCCTTGATAACTGAAAAAAATCTGGGCAAAACAGAAGCGGACCTTTTCCCTAATATTGTAATTGGTGTAGTTGCCTTTCTGGGCCTTTGTTTGTTGGTGAACAGCATATACAGGATGGTCCGGGAGGGTGAATTTAAATCAGGCATCAATTTCGAAAAAATGTTTTATGAAAATAAAAAAGTTATTCTAACGTTTGTATTATTTGGGTTGTACGTATTCCTTCTAGGATATATCGGTTACTTCCTATCTTCTATATTGTTTTTGAATTTGCTGTATCACGTGTTGGCAGATAACAAACAGAACCTTTGGGCTGTCCTGCTTGGCAGTATTGTATTAACTGCTATTCTATACTTTGTCTTCCAAGGTGCGCTTTCTGTTTTTCTTCCAACAGGCGTGTTTTTCTGAGGGGGGTAACTATTGATAGAGAATATTCTGTTAGGTTTTGAAGCCATATTGAACATACAAACAATTATGATACTTTTAATAGGCGTGATTGCAGGTATTATTGCAGGAAGCATTCCGGGGTTCACCATTACAATGGGTGTCGCACTTACTTTGCCATTCAGTTTCAGTATGGATCCAGTCAATGGTATCGCTTTAATGATGGGAGTCCAAGTAGGAGGAAGCGCCGGAGGTCTTATCACAGCCTGCTTGCTTGGGATACCTGGAACTCCCTCGGCTATGGCGACTACTTTCGACGGATTTCCTATGGTAAAAAACGGAGAGCCTGGTAAGGCGTTGGCTATAGGGTTATGGTCATCTTTTTTTGGTTCGATTTTTTCAGGAATCATACTAATGTTCATGGCACCTCTGTTAGCTGAGTGGGCGCTTGAGTTTGGGCCGTGGGAAATGTTTGCATTGATGCTATTTGGAGTCAGTGCCATAGCAAGTTTGAGCGAGGGTTCTCTCGTAAAAGGATTAATTGCCGGATTCCTTGGGATTATGTTTTCGCTAGTTGGCTCTGATCCACTGATGGGGATTCCGCGATTTACATTTGGATTTAGCGAATTATTGGCGGGGTTTAACTTTTTACCAGTTCTTATTGGGTTATTTGCTTTTTCTCAATTACTGGAGGATATTAAAAAACCCCCTCAGGCGTTCAAGATTGATGATACCTCAAATGTTACTTATCCGTTGGTAAAGGTCGTAAAAGATATGTGGCGTTCTGCAGGGAATGTAATTAGGTCAGGATTAGTCGGGACGTTGGTAGGTATATTGCCTGCCGCTGGCGGAAGTATTGCTAATATTTTAAGCTATGATATCGCAAAAAAGTTTTCCAGGAACCCTTCCAAATTCGGAAAAGGGACTAAAGATGGTGTGATTGCAGCTGAGTCGGCGAATAATTCTTCCGTTGGTGGTGCACTAGTTCCCATGCTGGCATTCGGTATTCCGGGCGATGCAGTAACTGCCATGATGCTTGGCGCTTTGCTGATCCATGGAATCCAGCCCGGACCTTTGCTAATGGAAAACCAGCCCGTTCTGGTCAATGGCGTGTTTATTTCGTTCTTTTTAGCAGCGTTTCTAATGCTCCTCGTACAAAGCCTGGGGATAAAAGTATTCTTGAAAATTAATCAGGTTCCATTTCATTATCTTGTTCCAGTTGTCCTGCTTTTGTGTGTACTTGGCAGTTTTGCTGTCAATAATCGGATATTTGATGTCTGGGTCCTTTTATTATTTGGGTTGATCGGATATTGGATGAAAGTTAACAAATTTCCTTTACCGCCCTTTATATTGGGAATTATACTCGGACCGATGATTGAATCGAATTTTCGACAGGCTATCTCATTGGAACCTTTATCAACATTTTTAACACGC
This sequence comes from Lentibacillus sp., assembly GCF_035301925.1. Classification (GTDB taxonomy): domain Bacteria; phylum Bacillota; class Bacilli; order Bacillales; family Amphibacillaceae; genus Lentibacillus. Next base: position 6,289 of record NZ_DATGTI010000011.1, read on the forward strand.
CCTTTATCCGCAATATTGATTATACTTGCTATTTTATCTATGGTATATGGTGTATACAGTAATTACAAAAGTAATAAGTAGTAGGAGCGGGTTAAGACCACTAAGAAGGGTGCTTCCTAGTGGTAAACATTTAAAGAAAGGAAGATGATAATGAAGACACTTAATCATTTCAACTATCCATATCCATCCACAAAAAACTCAGCTTTTGCGAAGAATGGAATGGTCGCTACTTCCCAGCCACTCGCCTCCCAAGCCGGGCTTGATATTTTAAAAAAGGGTGGTAATGCGATTGACGCTGCCATTGCAACAGCTGCCTGCTTGACCGTAGTTGAGCCGACTTCGAACGGGATTGGCGGAGATGCTTTTGCGCTGGTCTGGACCAAGGGAAAGTTACATGGACTGAATGGAAGCGGACGTTCTCCTGAAACGATTTCAATCAATAGTGTAAAAGAATCAGGACATCAGGAAATTCCCAAATATGGCTGGATTCCTGTAACAGTTCCGGGCGTTCCGGATGCATGGGCTGAACTGTCGGATAAGTTTGGCAGGCTGCCGTTTCGTGATGTTTTGCAGCCGGCGATCGATTATGCCAGAAACGGTTTTCCAGTTTCTCCGACATTAAGTAAGTTTTGGAAAAAGGCTTTCAATGTTTTTCGTGAAAACTTGACCGATGATATGTTTTCAGAATGGTTTAAGACTTTTGCTCCCAAGGAAAGAGCCCCGGAACCCGGTGAGATTTGGTCATCCGAAAACCATGCCAGGACGTTGGAAAAAATCGCTGAGTCAAATGCGGGATCGTTTTATCGCGGCGAACTGGCAGATGAAATCAGTTCGTTTTCCAAACAAAATGGGGGATACCTTTCTGCTGACGATTTAGCGTCCCATCAGTCTGAGTGGATTGAACCTATATCCGTGAACTACAGGGGATATGACATTTGGGAGATTCCTCCAAATGGTCAGGGTCTTGTAGCATTGCAGGCACTTAATATTTTAAAAGGATTTGAATTCAACGAAAAGGAATCGGTGGATACTTACCATAAGCAAATTGAAGCTATGAAACTAGCATTTGCCGACGGTCAGGCTCATATTACGGATGAGAAGCACATGCGGTTTTCACCGGAATTTTTGCTAAGTGAAGAATATGCCCAGTATCGAAGACAGCTAGTAGAAGAGACTGCCCAAATCCCGGATGCTGGGGAACCTGCCTTGAGTGGAACGGTTTACCTTGCTGCAGCAGATAATGAAGGGAATATGGTGTCCTTCATCCAGAGTAATTATATGGGATTTGGCTCGGGGCTGGTTGTTCCGGGAACGGGTATCGCTCTGCAAAACCGTGGTCATAATTTCTCTATGGATCCGGATCATGTCAATACATTAGCAGGCGGTAAAAGAAGCTATCATACGATTATTCCAGGATTCATGAGTCAGGGAGGCCAGCCTGTAGGGCCGTTTGGGGTTATGGGAGGTTTCATGCAGCCGCAGGGTCATGTTCAGGTTGTTATGAATACAATCGATTTTGACCTGACTCCACAGGCAGCATTGGACGCACCGAGATGGCAATGGCATAAGGACAGGAAAGTAGAAGTGGAAAACCGCTTCCCTCATCATATAGCTCAAAGACTGACAGAAAAAATGCATGACGTAACGATTCAGCTGGAACCGAATAGTTTCGGGAGAGGCCAAATCATATGGCGGGATACTGAAACCGGCGTGCTCATAGGTGGTACTGAGTCGCGCACTGATGGAGCAGTTTCATGCTGGTAAAGGATAAAAATCCACTCGAAGAAAATCAGAATAACAGTCGGCATCAATTGCATCTTTTTCTTGCTTTTTTTCGGGTGGGAATCCTTGGATATGGAGGTGGCCCTGGTTCGATTCCGCTTATTCATAAAGAAGTGGTGGATAAATATAAGTGGGTTAATGATGAGGAATTTGGTGACATACTGGCATTGGGCAATACACTACCTGGACCGATTGCGACAAAATTGGCAGGCTATATTGGCCACCGTGTATCCGGGGTATTGGGCATGCTTAACGCTATATTTGCTACAATCCTACCGACAATTATTTTAATGATTGTTCTGCTGATGTCACTGTCTTCCATTAGAGATTTCGACTGGGTACAGGGAATGACAGCCGCTGTGATACCCGTCGTCGGTGTGATGCTGGCGGTATTGACATGGCAGTTTTTTGAAAAAGCGGGTAAAGGAATGGGATGGAAACAAACCATTATAATGAGTGCAATTGTTTTGATACTTTTGCAGTTTACAGGTGTGCACCCCGGAATTGTAATAGCCGCATTGATACTCATGGCATTATTCAAAAGAGATTCTAGCCGTTCAAGAGAAGGTGAGCAAACTTGATTCTTTACTGGAACATATTTCTTGCTTTTTTAATTCCTGGAGTTCTAGGTTATGGGGGAGGCCCTGCCTCTATTCCCCTGATTGAAAATGAAGTTGTCCAGCGTTATGAATGGATGACGGTACAGGAATTCAGTGAAGTTCTGGCCCTTGGAAATTCGCTGCCGGGGCCAATTGCCACGAAAATGGCGGGATATATTGGTTATGAGGTAGGCGGTATCCCGGGAGCAATCACAGGTGTGTTCGCGACCGTTGCTCCTTCTCTGATACTGATGATTTTTCTGTTGGGCATTTTATATAAATATAAGGATTCGCCGAAAGTTAAAAGATTAACATTATATGTACGTCCTGTCATTGCCATTTTGCTCGGTCTAATGGCATGGCGGTTCTTTGTGGAATCATATGAAGGTATTGGGATATGGCAGTCAGCATTTCTTGTAGTTGCCAGTTATTTATTAATGGAACGTTTCAAAGTTCATCCAGCTTTTGTGATTTTAGGTACTCTGACGTATGGTGGATTTGTTTTGTGAGAAAGAAATTTTGCGTTATTTAGTTGAGCATAGTTTATATAGAAATAATCAATTAATAGATAAGAATAGAGAATATACTTATGTTTTAATAGGCTCGTATGACCAACAGTTTATAAATCTGTTGGTCATTTAATATAGTGGGATATTTCTGTCGAAGTTATGTTCATAGTGACGCTCTGGAATTTTTCGAATGATAATCAAGTGGCAACTACCCTCAGGATGAGTAGTTACCATTTGTTTGAACACAATTTGTGATTTTGATTTACTTTTAGTTCTGTGCTTTTTACATTTTCACAACGAGTCGTGCAACGTCTCCTTTTTGAAGTCTATCGAATCCTTCATTGATTTCACCCAGCGTGAGTGTATCGGATAGAAGGTGATCGACAGGTAATCTTCCTTGCTTAAAAAGCTCGACGAAATTTGGAATGTCCCGGGAAGGAACACAACTTCCAACGTAGGATCCTTTTACAGTCCGTTCTTCTGCTGTAAGGGTTACTTGCGGGAAAGAAAATTTATGTTCGGGGTGCGGCAGTCCCGTGGTGGTAGTAGTGCCTCCCCGTTTTGTAATTTGATAAGCAACCTCCATTGCAGGAACAGCTCCAGCAGTTTCAAACACATAGTCGAGCCCTCCGTCGGTTGTTGTTTTTATTTTTTCCACCACGTCCGAATCACTTGAATTATAAACTGCTGTCGCCCCTAGTTGTATGGCTTTATCAAATTTATCCGGATTAATATCAAGGGCAATGATTTCCCGTGCGCCGGCAAGTTTTGCTCCAATTACTGCGTTTAGACCAATACCACCGAGCCCAACAACCGCTACACTGCTTCCAGGTTTCACTTGAGCAGTGTTAATCACAGCGCCGACCCCGGTAATGACTGCACATCCGAATACTGCAATTTGCTCGAATGGGATTTCCGGGTCAACTTTTACAATTGAATTCGTGGAAACAACTGCATATTCAGCAAATCCTGAAACACCCAAATGGTGATTAATTTTTCCTTGTTCTGAATTAAGTCGTCTGCCCCCATTCAGCATCTCACCATCATTATTTGATTTGGCTCCGCGCTCACATAATGCTGGACGTCCTTCTTTACAAGGGAGACATTGGCCACAACTTGGGATAAACGTACATACGATGTGGTCGCCTTTTTTAAAGTCTGTCACCCTTTCTCCAATCTGAACAATTTCTCCGGTTGCCTCGTGTCCCAAAGCCATTGGTATTGGTCTGGGACGGCTCCCATTGATAACTGAAAGATCCGAGTGACATAGCCCGACTGCTCGAATACGTATTAATACTTCACCTTGCTGTGGATCATCCAATTCCAAAGTTTCAATCTTTAATGGCTTGCTCTCAGTATATGGTGTTGGTAATCCCATTTCATGTAAAACAGCTGCTCGTGTCTTCAAAATATCACTCCTCGTTTAATTGTTAGTCAGAATAACGAGCCGTCATTTCATCTGGAGCATTAGCTTCGTTTATTAAAGCATGAATAGACAGTGCAAAAATTACACCATTCTTTATTTATCCATTATTTTATCAGGTAAAGCTTGTTCCTTCTTTTTTTGGATCAGTTACTGGTGGCGTCATTGTTAATGTGTAAACAATCATGGTCATCATGCTAATGAGTACGCCTAATCCTGCTGCACCAAATGGGTTTGAGAAGTCAAATCCAAATGGCAGGTAAACTACCCAATAAACAATTGTTCCTGCTAATAAAGAAGTGATTGCTCCGCCTCTTGTTGACCGTTTCCAGAGGGCACCTACAACTAAAGGTCCTGCAGTTGCTGAAACAATTCCTCCGATGCCAATCCACATAAACACGGATAGAAACTTTGGTGGATTTAGCGCCATCAGTATAGCGGCAATTATGACTACAAAAGTGCTATAGCGGCTGAGTAGCAGTTCTACTTTTTCCGCTTTTTCTTTTGTAATCCCTGTACGTGGTACAATTGTTTTACGATATATATCATTAGCTAACAGTTGGGTCAGCGATACAATTAAACCATCAGAAGTTGACATTATCGCAGATAATACTGCAACTGATAACAACGCTGCTAAAATTGGTGGAAAAATTTCACTGAATAATACTGGTATAATTTGGTCAGGTGCAATGCTTGCATCGTATCCAACAGCTGCTATACCAAGCATGCCTCCAAGTCCCATTAGTGGTAAGGTGGTAGCAATTAATGTACAATACATAATCAATTTCTTCATATCTTTCCCTGATTTGACTGCCATGAATTTGTTTCCAAGATGTGGTAAAATTCCAAAGGGTATGTGGGCGACAAATAATAAAGCGACTAACCAAAACGATCCATAAGTTATATTTCCCGGGAGAAATAATGAATCAAAACCACCTTGTGGATTCCTTTCTTTAATAGTGTTCAACATATCACCAAAACCACCATCAACTCCTACGCTGAAGACAAACACCCCTACAACAGTCAGTGATATGATTAACATAAGAAAACCTTGAACTGCATCTGTCATAATATCTGAATGCGACCCACCCATAAATACATAGATTGCCAATACAACACCGGTTAATATCAACCCTGCTTTGTAATCAATTCCCATTATTGTTTGGAACATTGTGGCAGCTGCTACGAACTGTGATACGACGTAGAATATCAGTAAAATTGATATAATGGTTAACACAATTCTTAAAAACTCGCTATTAAAACGATCACCCAGAAACTCGGGAATTGTTCTCGTACCAAATTCATCACCGTATTTTTTAATAGTTTTAGCAACAAATAGTAAACCAATGACAGTTGCAATGGGGTAAAGCAATGGATACCATAAGCTTGGTGCTCCTATTTCATAAGCTAATCCCGGCATCCCCATAAATGTCGATCCGCTTGACATCCCAGCACTAATAACAAGTGCAATCGTAAATGGTCCGTAACTGGAGCGGGCCGTGGCGAAGTCATCAGCGGAATGCGTTTTTTTCATACCAAGCCAGCCAAATAAAATCATGGCTCCTAAGAAGATTGTAATAAAAATCCAGGAATACATAACAATTGTATTGTCCATAATGGTAATTCCCCCTTCCCTATTTCCTTAAATGTTATTAATCTTGATCATCTAAAAATTTTGTTTTAAAAAGAACAAAGGCCATCCCAATCCAAGTTGAGATTATTAATATCGCTATAACTGCGAGCATTGACATTAAATCACCCCCTTTGTTGGAACTGATAAAACCGCTCAATTTCCGGGAAGTTCTCTAACTTATCTGTTAAATTTGAAGCCGGTTCGTATAGTATTAGTTTACTTTGCTTCTTTTGAGATCCCTTTGAGGACAAGACTGTGTACGGAAAGTATATTATGTTTTCTGATAAACAGTTGATCTTGGGAACACTCCATACTCGTACATGATGTATGAAATATCTGCGCAGCATTTCTTTAGCCTTTGCACGTGCTTCCTGATCAGTTATTGTCGCTGTCATCACTGTGTGATTTTCCACTGTTAAAGTATGGCTTGTCGGATTTTTGTTGCCGAAGCTGCTGTCACCCTTGATTAAGTTAGTGAAAATTATTCGTTTTTGGGTACGAGGCTTTTTTAAAAAACTTTGATAAGAAATTTCCCAATTTGTAACTAAACATGGGTAATAAATATCTGTAAGTTTGGAGTTATTTTGATTTAGGATTTGTGTGTTATATTCACTTGTGAAAATGTTAATCTCCATAGCTATCACCATTTATGAGTAATTGATGCTGATCATTTTTTGTTCAGTCAGCCATTTCCTCAACTGAGTATTTAAAATCACTAACTTGTTGAATACGTATTCAGGAATGATGAGAAATTAATCGATGAAAATGACATCGGAATTTTTCATGGCTTAATGGCAGAAGTTGTTTGTCGCAAATAAAGTTCAGGTTCCAAAGTAATTTGTTGTTCATCTTCAAGCTTACGTTGATTCTCAATTATTTTTATCAAATTTTGAATGGCAATCAGCCCCATTGATTTGTTGGAATTATGCCCAATGGATGTTAATTGTAAGGACTCATGTGCTGAAATCCCTAAATTATCAACACTGCAAATACTTATCTCTTCTGGAATACTGAATCCCATCTTTAGCAAACAATCGATGACAAAAATTGCAATTGAGTCTGTTGCAGCAAATATAGCAGTAGGTTTATTCCGTCTTAAAAAAAGTTGTTGAATAGCGCGGTGGATATCCTTTTCCGTTGTATCCGTTTGCAAAATGAAATCTTTGTTTAACTGAATCCCATTGTTCTTTAACTTATCCCTAAATCCTTCAAGTCTGCCAAGAAATGTTGATGCTTCTGTTGTGCCACCTATCCAAGCGATCGCTTTATGCCCCAGTGAAACTAAATGTTCTGCACCAATGACACCAGCTTGATGGTTATCAAGTTCAACAAAATGACCACCTGTCTCATGCCGTCTGTTAAACATCACGAAGGGCTTGCCTGATTCTTTTAGCTCATCGAAAATAGGATCGTTTATAAAAATAGATGATAATACAATACCGTCAACTTGTTGACTTAATACGGTTTCATAAATACTCATATTATCGTAATGATTTTCAAAATGGACGGTTGTATAGTAACCTTTTGAAGCAGCGTAATTAACAATTGCTGTCGTAGTATCAACAAAAAAAGGGTTGTGTAATGGACCTGAGACTAATGCAATAGTCTTCGTCCGATTACTTACAAGCGATCTCGCAATATTATTTGGTCTATAATTTAAATCTTTCATAGCTTTTCTAACGTTGTCAACGATCGGCTGACTGACTTTACTTGGATTGTTTAAAACTCTGGATACAGTTGGTTGGGATACACCAGCATACTTTGCAACATCTCGTGAAGATACCATTTATCTCACCCTAAATACGTATTCTGTTAAAAAGCAAGAAAAACTTCCATATTATTGATTTTTCTGTATTTATATAGATAGTTAAGATGTTTAAAGGTTAATTATCTTGTTTGTAACGATTAATACGGAGAGTAGCTTGTCTTTTATGCCCCATAAACCCCTCAAGTTCACAAAGCCGTTCAGCATATTCTCCTATTTTAACACTTGCTTCCGGCGAGGCCTTTTGATAAGTAAGTGTTTTAAGGAATTTTCCAACCCACAACCCACCAGTATATTTTGCCGCTTTCTGCGTTGGAAGGGTATGATTTGTACCAATTACTTTATCTCCATAAGCAACGTTTGTTTCTGGGCCTAAGAAAAGTGACCCATAGTTAGTCATATTGTTTAAAAAGTATTCCGGATCTTCTGTTAGTACTTCTACATGTTCATATGCCAACTTGTCTGCCTCTTTAACCGCTTCATCGATACTGTCCACAATTATTATTGTTCCATTATCTTCCCAGGACACTCTCGCTACGTCTGCTGTTGGGAGATCTTTAAGCTGACGTTCTATTTCTTTTACGGTATCTTCTGCTATGCTTTCGGATGTTGTAATTAGGGCACCGGGAGAAGTTGGGCCATGTTCACCCTGGCCAAGCAAGTCTGTTGCAATCATTTCACCATCCGAAGTTTCATCTGCAATTACTAGGGTTTCGGTAGGGCCAGCTAATAGATCAATACCGACTTTTCCATACAATTGCCGCTTTGCCTCTGCCACAAAAGCATTTCCGGGACCTACAATCATATCAACAGCATCAATTGCTTCAGTTCCAACAGCCATGGCAGTCATTGCTTGTACACCGCCAAGAATATAGATTTCATCTGCACCTGCAAAATGCATTGCGGTTACAGTTGCAGCTGGAATTTCGCCATTTATTGGAGGAGTACAAGCAACAACCCTTCTTACACCTGCTACTTTAGCAGTTAAAATACTCATGTGTGACGAAGCTACCATTGGATAACGTCCGCCGGGTATATAACAGCCCACACTGTTAACTGGTACATTTTTATGGCCTAATTTAACACCAGGTATGGTCTCAACCTCAATGTCACTCATAGATTCCTTTTGTTTTTGCGCAAAATAACGAATTTGTTCTTGCGCAAATTGAATATCATTTTTCACTGTTTCATCTACAGAATCTATGGTTTCTTTTATTTGTTCGTCTGATAATCGAAAGGTTTCTGGAGACCATTTATCAAACTTCATTGATAGTTCACGGACTGCTTCGTCTCCTTTTTCTTCAATATCTTTAATTATTGTGCTTACAGACTCTTGTACTTTTGAACTTGCCTCTTTTAGCTCTTGTTCACTTTTTCCTGTTTTTAAATACTTTGTCATAAGATTTCCTCCTTTGAATACGTATTCAAGTTCAGTATATTCAATTATAGTCAAAATTTTCACCCTTGTAAATACTTACAGTTAGAATTATCTGACAGACGTAACAGGGGAGTGAACCGATGTATATGGCGCGCAGAAAAACATATGGTTTTTCAAGAAGTACAAGAAATATCCGAAGTTTGCGGGAAGGGAGATGCAACGGTGCCTGTTATTTTCTGGATTCCCAAGCTTTCGCAAACAAGCAACATAAATCCCGCCCTATTGGGAAGATGTGTAACAGAACTGTAGAATTTCGAATATATATGTTTCAATAAGAGTAAGCTATACATATAATCTGCTTGAAAGTAGGTTTATGTATATGACGACGAAAAAGGGTGATAACCAAATGACCACTCTAAAATTAAAGGACATCGAAAAAAGGGTTGCCAAAAATTCAATAGGAAACCGAATTGGGGTTATAAAAGCAACGAAAAAGATACAATCACAAAATTTAAAGCGTGGACGTGTCCGGCCTAAAGATCCTATAGAAACTAAAATTTTATCTCGTTTTTATAGGCGATAAAATGAATATTAATGAAGCGAAAAGTAAGCTGGAAGAATTGAAGGCTTGAATCTATTAGCAAGCAATTATATGTCTGTTGACTTTGACTACTTAATGAATCATGCAGAAGTAAAGCAAGAAATTGAACTGCTTCAGGAATGGATCGAGCAACTGCAAAATAACCAAATGTAAACATCCGCATATAGCGGATGTTTTTGATTTTCGGTGATTTTCATTTCCTGAAGAGTTGAAATCCCGAATTCAATTTGAAAAAGTTTAAAACGCTAAAGGAGTAAGTGCACTCTTGGACCAGAGTGGAGGCAGTACACCAAAATCATTGGCTGTTTTCTGGACGAATACGGGGAATAGGCATCCTCGTCCTTTTTTGTCTACCCTATCTAATTGGCGACAGCATCTTCATGGAAACTTTTTAATTGTTTCATAAAGTTATTGTGTTTATAACCGAAGTAATCATGAAGCTGTCTATACATGTTATACATGTTTTCGTATTTTTGCACATTTTCTTTAATGGGACGATAGGTTTTCTGGAAAGGTTGCTTCATGTTATAAACAGCATCTTCGAGGTGGTTATAGCCTCCTTCTTTATAGCCTGCAGCAACTGCCCCTAATATCGCTGCACCGATAGCGGGGGCGTAGTCAGAGGATGATACATGAATATCGGTATTCAAGACATCAGCATAAATTTGCATCAGCAAAGGATTTTTTTGTGGAAGCCCGCCACAAGCAAATATCTCTTCAATAGGAAGCCCCCAATTTTGATAATTGTCAATAATGATTTTCGCCCCAAATGCTGTGGCCTCCAGGTAAGCGCGGTATATATCCTCAGGTTTGGTATGAAAGGTTAGGCCGACAAGTAATCCTGTCAAATCAGCATCTGATAAGACTGAGCGGTTGCCATTGTGCCAATCAAGGGCGATTAAACCTGATTCCCCGGGCGATTTTTGACTTGCTCGTTTTTCCAAAAGGTCGAAAACAGACATATTCATTTGCTTTGCTTCGTCACAAAAATCTTGCGGAACTTGTTCCGTATACCATCCAAAAAGATCTCCTACAGCGGATTGTCCGGCTTCATAGGCATACAAGCCAGGGATGATCCCATCTTTAACGACTCCGGAAATACCAGGAACTTGAATTTCCTTATTATTTAGCATCATATGACAAGTCGATGTTCCCATCACCATAGTAAGTTGGTTGGATTGCGAAGCACCGACACCAAGGATAGCTGAATGAGCGTCAATTATAGCAACTCCAACGGCTAGTCCTGGTGGTAATCCCAATTCATTGGCCATTTTTGATGATAAGGTACCAGCGCACTCGCCGATTTTTCCGACCCGTCCTTGGAGTTTCGTGTGAAGCATTTGCCCAAGTTTGGGATGCATGCTCGTTAGAAAGTCTTCAGGGAAACCATCGGCCTCGTTCCAAAAAGCTTTAAAGCCAAGAGAGCAATTGCTTCTTACGACATCATTTGTTAGCAAACTCACTATCCAGTCCCCGGCCTCCAAAAATAAATCTGCTTCATCATATAAACGTTCATCATCATGGATTGTTTCCAGGCATTTTGGTATGAGCCATTCAGGTGATACGTTAAAGCCATAACGCCTCATCCATTCGTGTTTTTCCTGAATTGCCTTGTTAAATAACTCTTTAGCTTCTTCATTTGGACCATGATGTTTCCAGAGTTTAACCCAGGCATGAGGTCGATTTATATAATCAGGTTTAAAGCAGAGCGGCTCTAAATCTGTGTCTGTTGTTACCATAGTTGATGATGTGAAATCAACGCCGATTCCGGATAATTCATTTTTGGATATATTGGCTTTTTGCATTGCTTGAGGAATTCCTGTATATAGAACATCCAGATAATCCCCGGGATACTGTAAAGCGTAATCAGATTGTAAAGGTGTCTTATCTTCTATCGGTAACGTTTCGGTAATAACACCGTGGGAATATGGAATGACACTGGATCCATGAATGGTACCATTGTCGTTATTTATGATTAATACTCTTCCCGACTCTGTTCCATAATCTATGCCAATTGAGTAGGTCATATTAAGGCCTCCAATGTAAGCGATTTTAATCTATCATAATAGAAATTAAACAAACAATCAAGAGCATTAACAAACACAAACAAGCATAAAATTGTTCATTTCTATTGACATATGTGTTGCTAATGTATAAAAATGAACATAAAGAAACATAATTGATCAATAGTCAACATGGAGGGATGGTTAAGTGAATAAGGAAAACATCGTAGAATCCAGAGCTTATCAATTAACGGAACCATGGCAATTTAAAGAAACGACTTTAAAGCATCATGTAAACGAAGGGGAGGTAGTTGTTAAGACCTCAATGGTAAGTATCTGCCATGCCGATTTGCGTTATTATACCGGTCAACGCCGTAAAGAGGCTTTAGAGCGTAAATTACCTATGGCTCTATTCCATGAGGGAATTGGTAAAGTAGTCACTTCAAAAAATGATAGTGTTTATTCAGGTCAACGTGTCGTCATTGTACCCAACATCCCCGGAAGATTAATAGAGCCGGACAGCGAAAATCCTGAGGGAAGAGATGTTGCGGATAACTACTCAGAAAATAGTGTCTTTTTAGGCAGTGGCTTTGATGGGATTGGCCAAGAATATTTAGTGCTGCCTGGTGAAAATGTCACTCCCATACCTGATGAGATACCTGATGATATCGCAGTTTTAGCGGAGTTAAATTCCGTATCTTACCAAGCGCTCAGAAATGTGGGCGAAGAACTGGATGACGGGAAGGTAGCTGTGTTCGGCGATGGACCTCTTGGTTACTTGACAGCTGCGATGTTGTCGCATGTATATAAAATCGAGCGGTCCAATCTCATCGTCTTTGGTGCTATAGACGAAAAATTAGCGCACTTTGATTTTGCAACCACTTTCAATGTCAAAAAATCTGACTTCAGTAGTTTTCGTGGGGTAACAACTGTAGTTGAATGTACAGGTGGCAAATTTAGTGAAAGTGCTATTAATCAAGCTATTGAATTGATCGAGCCGCAAGGGAGACTTGTTTTAATGGGGGTATCAGAAGAGCGTGTCCCAATTAATACCCGCGATGTCCTGGAAAAAGGTTTGAAAATTTATGGGACTTCCCGGAGCACATCTGATGACTTTAAACAATTAATGTTGCTTTTCCGGGATGCTGATTACCAAAACACATTATCAAAATTATTACCTGACCAGCATGATTCGATTGAAAACGTGGATGGCTTAAAGGACGCGATGGACCGGACAACTGAACACAAGGGCTGGAAAAAAGCAATTTTAGAATTCAAATGGTAGATAAAAGAAGGAGGTATAAACATGGGGCTGAATTGGACAGAACGTTTGGGCATTCCGTCTAAAATTGCATGGGGATACTTAGGTGTCCTCATCTTTATGATGGGTGATGGGCTTGAAATCGGCTGGTTAAGCGCCTGGCTGCACGACCAGGGAATGTCGGTTCAACAAACAAGCTTATTGTATACAGCATATGGTGTAACAGTTGCTATTGCTTCATGGTTTTCCGGTGTTTTAGTTGAAATACTTGGAACAAAAAAGGCAATGCTATCAGGACTGTTGCTTTATTTAATTGGTACTTCAGCATTTATTAGTTTTGGAATTTCCAGTTTAGATTTAGTCTGGATGATACCGACATATGCGCTTCGGGGTTTTGGTTATCCATTGTTTGCATATTCTTTTTTAGTATGGATTGCCTACCGTGCGGAAAAGCATCAACTTGGAACAGCAGTTGGTTGGTTTTGGTTCGTATTTACAGGTGGTTTAAATGTACTTGGCGCATACTACTCCGTAATAGCAATCAAACTTTTCGGCAATGTTGGTACATTATGGACATCTGTTTTCTGGGTGTTGCTCGGAGCATTATTCGCTTTGGTATTCAATCGGGATAAATTAGAACGACATTCCGATCAATCACCAAAAGAAAAGTTGAAGGAACTTGGTAAAGGTATTACTATTATGAAAGAAGAGCCCAAAGTGCTTTTGGGGGGTATTGTACGAACAATAAATACCACTGCCCAATTTGCTTTTCCAGTGTTCCTTCCCATATACTTATCAGACTATGGGATCCCGACAAGCACTTGGCTATCCATTTGGGGCACAATATTCACCAGTAATATTATTTTTAATCTGATTTTTGGAGTTGTTGGAGATAAGTTTGGCTGGCGTAATACAGTCATGTGGTTTGGTGGCATTGGCTGCGGTATTACAACATTGGGTTTGTACTATTTTCCAGCTTGGTTTGTTGGCAATGTATGGCTTGTAGGAACGATTGGCATCATTTGGGGGGCTTTACTTGCCGCTTATGTGCCGTTATCAGCTCTAGTTCCATCATTAGTCAAGACTGAAAAGGGTGCCGCGATGTCAGTGCTGAATTTGGGAGCAGGCCTTCCAACGTTTGTTGGACCGGCAATTGTCAGTTTGTTGATTGGTCCGATTGGTAATGGCGGTGTTATGTGGGTGCTCGCAATTTTATACTTTGTAAGCGCTTTGTTGACAAAATTCATTACACTCCCCGCGGACTTCAAAGAGGATGATCCTGAAGTAGCTGAAGCCAATTAAATGCAACAACCATGCCTCTATTAAATTTTTAGTATAAAATTAATTCAATAAAAGCAGTAATTAATGGGGAGTTTTTATCAATGCTTGCATTAAATCGGCAGAATCAAATCGTTCAAATCGTTAAACAAAATCAAGTTGCAACAGTATCAGAACTGGCTACTCAGTTCAAGGTTCATGAAGCAACGATTAGACGGGATTTATCAACATTGGAACAAGATGGTTTAGTGAATCGTACACATGGTGGTGTCGTACTTAATGAAGACGTATCATCGGAACCATCATTTCATGAACGTGAATCCGTCCAATTTGAAGAGAAACAGCGCATTGGTGCTGTTGCTTCGGAAATGGTTGAAGATGGTGACAATATCATCCTTGATTCAGGGACGACAACATTGCATATTGCGGAATCAATTTTAGATAAGGATAATCTCACTGTCGTGACCAACGATATAAATATTGCAGCCAGGTTAAGATCTGCAAAGTCTATCAAGGTTATTGTAACTGGTGGGCAGTTATTTCCTGACAGTTATATGCTAAATGGAATGATAACGGATGAAGTGCTGAGTACGCTTCATGTTCATAAAGCCTTTATTGGCACTCCCGCCTTACATCATAAAAAAGGTTTAACACATTTTGATGAACAACTGGTACCTGCAAAACGAGGTATGATAAAGGCAGCAAAAAAAATTATTGTAGTAGCCGACCATACTAAAATGGGTGGTATTTCACTCCACAAGGTAGCAGAACCTAAACAAATTAACCACCTGATTACTGGCAAAGAAAATGAAGAGTCAGATTTGAATAAATGGCAGGATACAGATATTATTGTGCATCTTGCCTAAGACCAAAGCAGCCGTTAAAATTTAATGGCTGCTTTAAGCATGGATTTTTAATGAATGAACATGCGGTGTATACCAGCATGGATAAATGAGTCCCTCGTCCGGCAATGTATGACCGTGATGAGGGATTTTTTAACATTGACGGATGTATTTTACCCTTGTGGGGTAATTTCTCAAATCAAACGTTCTATCTTGTTTCAGATAACTCTCCGTTTACTTGATTGCTTCTACCTTGTTCATCGCACCAATCCTTCCAATTTATTTAGTATATGTTAGAAAGCGTTACCAAATTGACAGAAAAGTTTAAAAAATATTGCTAGTTGTCATAGCGTTATGGCGGATGTACTAAAACATTTAATCCCGAGGTTGTATTTTTTCTGGAATGCTCCCATTTATAGATAGAGATGTCCGGGGGTTCATAGGTCAAAGGACAGCTTGAAGGGAAGAATCCCCCAAAAAATTTATTAGGAGGTATGCAACATTATGAGCATTAAACCCGCACCAGAACGAAAGCCCGGTGAAGGACAGGGGCCATTTAAAAAATTATTTATAAAGGGAGCAACAATGATCGACGGTACAGGTGCACCCCCG